>DATIEH010000327.1:0-3250 GCA_035455905.1 Binatia bacterium
AAGTTTATGTCCGGGGTTGGCCGCCCACTCGTCCGTCTTTATGACATCCATAAAGCCACCCGGATTTGCTCCGTCTGGCGTTCCATTAATATCCAGATCTCGCACGAAGCCAGCGGCTGCGGCGTCGATCGTCGTCGCGTGAACCGGGTTTTGAAGCGCGCCGCAAACGAAGAAGACAGCAAGGAGGATCGTCGCTGAAGGGCAAAACGGAGATTTTCTTATCGCAAACGAAGCGGGGCTCAGGAGTTTGGATTTCATCAGTGCCTCCTATCTTCCGGGAACGCTGACAGAATTTGCTAGGCGCAGCCGTGCTGCGCATCATCCAATTAGATGAGATCGATCGGTGACCGTATTGATTGTCAAACTGCAACACGCAGCTGCCGGTTGTGTTTCAAAGATAAGCAGCACCGCTCTTGCGCCGGCAAACATACCCCGGCGGCAATATGCAAAAAGTACTGGCGCGCAGGCCAGCGCCAACTGAATAGCCGCATGTTTCGTCGTGCCCGTTTGCGACGCATCAATTCTCGATTCCATGACACCGTCTTTCCTCCACGGACGCCACCTGAGCAAAATGGTGGGTACGAATGGCGGTGGCATCATCCATTTGGATGATGTGGCTGGCTCTCTTTTTTCGCCGCCAGCCAAGCACGCCCCATCCGCCGATGACGGCGGCGAAAAGAGCCAGTGGCACCACTGAGCCGTTTCGGTTCACGAAAAGCGCTCCGACGACCATGCACAGATAAAATGCCAGCCAGATCGATGCGACGGTGACCTCGCCGTCGTGCTTTTCCATAGCTTTGCGTTGGAAAGGCCCCGCGAAATATGTCGACATGGTTTTCTCTCCTTCCGGCCTCACGGATCGAATTGCGGTGTGCGGCAACTTTTCACGGCGACGAATTTGAGAGCGCAAAGGCCCGCGCGCCTCACCCAAATAGATGATGGCGCTAACCAGTTGAGATACCGTCTGATTTTAAATCGAAATTTTTCAGCTATAGTGTTGTGTCGCTCCCGCGAGGACCGCAGCGATGTCCGAACTGATAGAGTTCTCAAATCTCGTCGGTGAGATTTACGATGCGTCACTCGATCCCGCGCTGTGGACGCCGGTTTTCGAGCGGATTTGCCTATTTCTGGGTTGCAGTTCGGCGCATCTTTTTGCCCAAGACTACATTGGCAAAACAGCGAACAGGTACTTTACCTGGGGCGATGAACCCGCTTTCACGCAGCTCTACATCGACAAATACGCAAAAATAAACCCGATGTTTCCGGGTGCGCTTTTTTTTAATGTCGAAGAGGTGCACCAGCTGATCGAAATCATCCCGCGCGAGGAAGTACGCCGGACACGGTTTTGCGTTGAATGGATGGCGCCGCAAGAAATAATCGATGACATGTTCACCATTCTTGAGAAATCTGCCACGACCTGTTCGCTGTTCCAGGTCATCCGCCGCCGCAGCGAAGGTGTCATCGATGAGAAGGCAAAGCAGCGCATGGCGCTCTTGGCTCCGCATATCCGCCGGTCCGTTCTCATCGGCAAGGTCATCGACTTGAAAAAAGTAGAAGCGGCGGCGCTCGCCGACAGTTTCGATACGCTCACCGCGGGAATGTTCATGGTCGATTCTTCAGGCCGTATCGTTCACGCCAATTCCAGCGGTCATTGCATGTTGGCGGAGGCAAAAGTATTGCGTTCGGCTGGCGGTCATCTTCGCGCAATTGATGAAGCCGCCAGCCACGCCTTGCTGGAAAGTTTCGCCGCTTCCGAAAGCGGCGACCCTGCGTTGGGCCGCAAAGGCATTGCCGTCCCGTTAAAAGGGCGCGACGACGAATCCTATGTGGCCAATGTCCTGCCGCTGACTTCCGGGGCCCGGCGCAAGGCGGGCATCTCCTATTGTGCAGTAGCGACAATTTTCGTGCACAAGGCCGCACTTGATTTGTCCCCGCCGGAAGCGCTGGCCAAGCAATTCAAGCTGACGCCCGCAGAGCTTCGTGTCCTATTCGCGCTCGTTGAAATCGGTGGCGTGCCCGAAGCAAGCGAGGTGCTGGGGATTTCCGAAGCGACGACGAGGACGCACCTCAGGCATCTGTTCGAAAAAACCGGTACGTCTCGTCAGGCCGCGCTCATCAAATTGGTCGCCAAATACTGCACCCCACTCGTCCATTGACCACGGCAACCGCATGTCCGCTTTGCATGCCGACGCATATGCCGGTTGGCGTCGAAATCAACTTTCACCGCGTAGAAACTGGCATCAAACTCCACACCTGTCGCCTTGCATGCGAGGAACAGCGCCCCTCGATTAATAGCCGCCTAGTGAGCTAGATTATGGTCGATGCTGAATGAGCCGCCCCTAACCTTCAATGCGTACCACTTAGGCGGGCTAGGACAGGGCTCACGAGAGGAACTCGATGAACACAGTCAAAGACGCCCTGGCCCACAAGAGTGGTGCCCTGATCCATGTTCGTTCCCGCGACATGGTCGTCGAAGCTTTGCGCCAGATGCGCGACAACCGGGTCCGATCGGTGCTGGTCATCGACGACGACGTACTGGTCGGTATCGTGACCCAGGGTGACTGCGCCATAAAAGTGCTGCTGCCCGGGCTCGATGCGAAGCAGACTCCGGTGGGCCAAGTGATGACGGGCGGCCCGGTGACGGTCAAGCCGGACGACCAACTGGAAGGCTGCATGGCAATGATGGCTGCGCGCGGCTTTCGCCATCTACCAGTGCTGGACGCGGGCAAGGTCGTGGGCGTGATCTCGATCGGAGACGTCGTCAAGGACATCATCCGAAATTTGGAGCACAACGTGGACGACCTGATGGGCTACATCATGACGGACGGCCCGGGGGGCTGACAGACGAACCGAGGTGCTGTCAAAAGCAGACATATGCGCCGCAAAAAGGCATGTCCGCTTTACCCCCGAAAGGGGACATGTGCAGTGCAAATCGTCATGTCTGCTTTGGGCCAATAGCGGACATCGCGGTTATTCGATGACCTCGTCGGCACGTGCGAGTAGCTCACGGGGCACTGTAATCCCGAGCGCCTTTGCCGTCTTGAGATTGATCGCCAGCTCGAACTTGGTCGGCGCCTGAACTGGCATCTCGGCGGGTTTCTCGCCCTTGAGGATACGATCGACATACGACGCGGCACGCCGGTAGAGATCGACCGTCTCGATCCCGTAGGACATGAGACCGCCACCAGCGATGAAATACCGATAGGGATAGACCGCAGGGAGACGGTGTCGAGATGCCGACGCAACGATC
>DATIEH010000328.1:0-2444 GCA_035455905.1 Binatia bacterium
TCGCCGGCAAATAAATCGGAATATGCGTTCGGATCGGCTTCCATCCCAAGCCGACATTGTCAAAATTGATGTATTTTCCGTGATAGGAACATTTCTCGCCGCGCAACAAAAGCCGCATGGACTCCACATATTCCTTCAGGACCTCCGGCGGCGCTGCGCCGACGTCTTGACGCAGCGCGTGAACGCGCGCATGACTTTTGGTGCATGCGCCCGGTGCAATCGTCATGCGGCCGTCGGTGAGTTCATCCAATGTCGCCAGTGATTGGGCCATCACCACCGGCCCGCGTAAGCGCACGATTTGCGTGGTGCCGAGCCTCAAGCGCTTGGTTGCAAGTCCGATAGCCGCAAGTGAAGTTACCGAGTCACGCATCAGTTCGATGGTCTCGGAAAAAAATGCCATTTCGAAGCCGCGCTCTTCGGCCTGCTTCATCACCTCCGCCATTTCCCTCACATTGGTAAATTTACCGTAGCCCAGCGCGTAACCGACTCGTTCCTTCGCCATTAAAAATACTCCCTCAAAATTTTACGATCGTTTTAATTATAGTCCGGTGTTTGTAGAAACGCGACGATGGGAAAACTGCAGCGATGGAATACCTGGAATAATGGAGTACGGGTCGGGTTAACACTCCAATACTCCACCACTCCATTACTTCCGTCTTTATCGCACCTTCATATTCCAGCCGAAGATCCGTTCACTGGGCAGTGGCCGATAATCGATGTTTTTCGACATGCCGAAGAGCAATTGATGCCGCCACATGAATTGCGCCGGCGCTTCGTCGGTGATCAGGCTCATGGCCTGGGAAAGCAATTTTTTGCGCTTGACTGGATCGAAGGCTTGGCGCTCCGCCCCCAAGAGTTCATCCAGCTTCGGATTCGAATAACCGATGCGCGGCGAGCCGCCGGTTTCGAAGTACTGCGACAACGCCGCGCTCGGATCCACGACACCGCCTCGGCCCATATAATAAAAAGGCACTTTTCCAACTTGTACGTTGGCCCAGAGCGTCGCCCATTCAGGCGTGAGCAACTTGGTGCGAATCCCTACAGCGGTGAGCATCGGCACCATCGCTTCGGTAACTTGCTTGTCCAGAGTGTAACGGCCAACCGGCGTCGAAAGTTCGACGTCAACTCCGTTCGGGTAGCCCGCCTGTTTCAGCAGCTCGCGAGCTTTCTCCGGATTATAGGTATATTTCGGCTGCAGGTTGGGATCATAGCCATACTGTCCTTCACCTATGGGTCCGTCCAAGCGAGACGCTTCGCCGCGTAGCAAAGTTTTAATGATAGTGTCGCGATCGATGGCATACCCGACCGCTTGCCGAACCAGCTTGTTATCCCAAGGCTTCACTTTGGGCATCATGGCGAGAAACATGATCTCAGCCGTGTGAAATTTGACAATCTTGTGGTTCGCGCTGCGCTCGACCCGCTCACGCAAGTGCGGCGGCACGAATTGGGCGATCTGAATCTCATTATTCAGAAGCGCCGTGACCCGTTGCTCGGGTTCGCGCATCAGCCGAAAAACGATCTCATCGGGCGCCTGCGGGTACTGCTTCCAGATCGGATGGCTCTTGTCTTTGCCGATCACGAGCCGCTGGCCGGGGATGAGCTCGCGAAATCGGTAGGGTCCCGCGCCGACCGGATACTGTCGATCAGCAACCTCCGGCCCGTATTTGTCATAAATCGCTTTACTGGTGACGATCACCCGGTCAAAAAGATAATCGAGCAACGGCGCCGTGGGCTCTTTCGTGGTGATTCTAACCGTGTACTTGTCGACCACCGCCTCCCCTGCCACCGCCGAGACGTTCTGGAATTGCTTGGTGAAGGGATCGCTGCGCGTCCGCTTGAGCGAATGAACCACATCCTCGGCGGTCACCGGCGAGCCGTCGTGAAAACGATTGCTTTTTCGCAGGTGAAACAGCCAGGTCTTCGGATCTTTCACTTCCCAGCTCTCGACCAGCAACCCGACGTGCTGACCCTTGTCGAAATCGTATGTGCCGAGGCAGCCGAGAACCATGCACCAGACGCTGTACATCAATGACACGCTGTCGCCGTAGGGATTGAAGGTCTCCATGGTTTCGGTGACGCCGATCGAGATCCGCGTTTCCGCAGCGCGCGCGTAGGGTCGCGCGCCCACCAACCAAACGCCCACTGTAAGGAGCACCAACGCGCCAATCGCTCGTCGCTTCATGCGTCCCTCCGATTCCATCGCTCCAATACCCCATAATCCATCACTCAGCTCCGAAGTTTTACTTCCACAGCTGCTTGTAAAAACCCTGG
Source organism: Binatia bacterium (assembly GCA_035455905.1). Lineage (GTDB taxonomy): Bacteria > Desulfobacterota > Binatia > UBA9968 > UBA9968 > DP-20. Next base: position 2,272 of record DATIEH010000328.1, read on the forward strand.
GCATCCAGTTCCTTGACGAAGTGGTCATCGTAGAATGCCTCAGGTTTCGCTTCTTTCGCTTTCGGGTTTCGCGCGGCAGCCTGATTCAAAACTTCCTGAATGCCGTCCCGGGTGTTGTATGGAATCTTGTCGACATAGTCGACCGCGTACTGATAAACCGTATCGAGAGTCTT
>DATIEH010000329.1:0-5344 GCA_035455905.1 Binatia bacterium
ATCATTGTAATGGAGCACCTCGGAACGAGTTATTTTGGCGAACTATCATTTGATGACGATGCCCTTTGCCGCCGTGTGGTTGATTTTCTCAAGAGCCATTGCGGAAGATCCATCGTTCAAATTGCCGACCTCGATATTCCATAACCGATGCCGATGCCGTTGTAAGACCAGATCGACGAGCGCGTTAGGCTGTGCGAACATCGATCAATGGCTGTCATTACCTGCCCTCGCTGCAAAAGCACGATGATCGCCCGCTCACACCGCCGGAATTTTTCTGGAGAGGCTGCTTAGGTTTGTTTGGATCAGGCCGTATAGCTGTACGAAATGCGGACGGCGGTTTTGGGGACTTAGAGGCAGGTAAACTAAGATTGAAATTTGGGCCCGTTCGATGAGGCTGTACAAACGTTTACGGGTGATCACGTGCCCGAATTGCAAGAGCAACCTGATCAGCCGGTCACGCCGCCACGACTTACTGGAAAGGTTATTACGATTGGTGTCGATTAGGCAGTATCGCTGCGGAAACTGCGAACAGCGATTCTGGGCGCGACGCATACGGTAACCATCAGGGCTTGAACTGCTACCGCTGCTACCACTTTGGAAACAAAATGTGGAAACAATTCGCCGGGGAGACCGACGCGCCCCCAATTTCATTGAGGAAACAGGGGCGAATCGGCTCAACGCGCGCAGATTACTTGAATTCTTTGAAAAACCCTTCCTTTTCCAGCTCTCTCAACGCGCGCATATCAACGAAGTCTTCGAACTTGAACGTCTTTCCTTTCGCCTCTTTGCCGATCTCGTCAAGGACGGTTTGGATGCCCGCCTGAGTGGGGTAGGGACGCACATCGAGGACGCGCACGCTGCGCGACAGGGCATAATCAATGGTTTCGGTGTCATCGGTCTTCAAAGCGGCGCGAATTGCGACTTTAGCATTTGCCGTATCGGTTTGGAGCGCGCGAATCGATTCGGACATGCCTCGAATCAACGCTTTGGCCAAGCGCAGATTGCGATCGATGTAGCTGCCCATCATGTGGAGTGAGAGAAAAGGATATTCGATCTTGGTGTCCGCGAGATCGGCCAGAACGTTTAGACCTTCGCGTTTTGCTTTCGGAACGAAATCCGCCGCCATAATGGTCCCGTCGACTGCTCCGCTCAATATTGCCGTGATGCGCGCGCCGGAGTTGCCGATCTGTAACACCGTCACGTCTTTTTCAGGATCCAATCCGCCGTCCTTGAGCGCGAGATTGGTTTGAAAGTGCGAGCCTGAGCCAAAACGGCTGACCGCAACTTTTTTGCCTTTTAACTGCTTGAAAGACGTAATCGCCGGTGCTGCGAGATACACGTGATTGAAGTGATTCGCGATTACCGCGACAATGCGCATGTCGGCGCCGTGCAATTTGGCCAGCATCGCTTCCGAGCCTTGGGATAAAGAAACATCAAAGGTACCGGCGATCAATGCTTGATTGAGGAGGGAGCCGCTATTGACGTAAACCACTTCGAGATCGATTCCATTGCGCCGAAAAATACCTAAACGCTTGCCCATCTCTAATGCGTAATTGCTGAGGCCTGTGCCGCTATAACCCAAGCGCATTTTTTCAACAGTTTGGGCGCTAACGGCTTGGAGAAACCCGGGAAACCAAATGGAGATCGCGAAACTAAAGAAGATTGAAGCGCACCTGATCTTCATACTGCCTCCGGCTTGGCGCGAGAGAAGTGTCGATCGGAGTCCTAAATGATTAGCGGGCTTCCAGTCAACGCTGGTTTCACGAGCCAGGCGCTTAGTTCGAGCGAAGCTCGACTCATTTTGGGTGTTAAGCGCGCAACGAAGTGAGCTCGATGTCGATATTTTCTTCTCGTTGAATTTCTGCAAAACGGTCGCGCAATACCTTGATATTACTGCGAGTGGGAATGGCGAGGTCGGCTTCCAGCTGAAAGATCGGCGTGCCGCTGACCGGCGCGGCATAGGTCTTGGTTTCCATCGATTCGATATTGATGCCGTGGGCGCTTAGCACGGCGCTGATTTGGTAAACAATGCCAGGGTGATCCATGCAGGAGGCGGTCAGCCGGTAGGGGAGAAAAGAATCTCCGGTCTTGCGGCTGGATGGAGTCTTGACGGCAAGCGCTAAGCCGGTTTCGTTTTCGATCTGGTGATGATTGCGAGCGATGTTGGCGAGATTTTCGGCTTCGCCCGTGATCAGCACGATGACCGCGAACTCGCCGCAAAAAACCGCCATCTTGCTGTCTTCGATGTTACAGCCGTGGCGCGAGATAAATTCGGAGATGCGTTGGACCAATCCGACTTGATCCGGCCCAATCGCGGTGAGAATCAGATGATCTTTGTCCGCCATGGCCATACCCTAAGAAATTAGTTCAGATAGTTCAAATCGTTCCAGCCCATTCAAAACGTCGGACAACTCCGGCGTTGCAAAATTCAATAGTGCATTAATCCAACACGCGTAGTTCCGCTAGGGAATAAAAAATCCATTCACGATGGCGTCATGCCACAGCTTTGCCACTGACGGGACGATGCCTTGCGATAATTTATCATCGGTCCAGCCCCAGGAATGGATTCCCGCGCCAAGTGAGATGCTGTGTACTTCGGGCGCGGGATTCATTTTTGCGAAGAGGGGCAACGACCTCTGGCAACGGTCGAGGGTTACGGTGTCGTCGTTGATACCGTGGATCGAGAGAAAATTGGGCACCGGTTTTGTGCCTGGGCCGCTTAACTCGCGAGTATAACCGAGGTAATGCTGTACCAGCGCGTCAGCCTCTCGGTGCGAGAGCTTCAACCGTTCGGCAGAGACTCGGGCGGCCGCGTCCAGCGCTCGAGCGGAATTTTTGTGGATGAAGTCTTCGGCTTTGAAATTGGGCCGTCTCTTCGCGATCTGCCAGCGTTCGAAGGTCAGTTCGATAAGCATCGGCAGACCGAAATTCTCGTGCTTCATGCCTTCGTACATGTACCTCGCGGTGTCGCGCCAGGTGCGCAGGCGCAACTGGTTGAAGGGAAACTCCCAGTCATCGCCGCTGATCAATGGATACATCCAACCGAACGGCGAGCTGCCGTAGCCCACTATCCCCGCGATATTGGCCACTCTTTGAGATGCCAGCATCGCAAACGGCCCGCCGGTGGAGTGGCCATGAATATAGACGGAGAATTCATCCTCGGGAAAATGGCGGCGAGCGGTTTGCTTGATCGCTGCCTCGAAGGCAACCGGCCATGCGGCCATGCGATGGAAGAACTCGGTTCCCGGTTTGGCCGAAAGCGAAACAAGCGTGCCGTAACTTTTTCGTTTAGATTGATCATGAATGATCTCGTACTGATCCGGCGTAATCTGAGTCTCTTTGGTCCAAAGCGGGGTGCGCGCGGAGCCGTCGCCGTTTTCCACATCGCCCGGCCAGTCTCGACTAGGATCGAGAAAATAGAAGCGGCCCGGGAACGTCATGCTAGCCACTTTGATCGCAAATTTGCCGGGCAGAATGCGCGCGATCCGTTCGACGGATTTGAAATCCGAAACGCCGCCGTGAAGTAAGAAGATCCCGATCTTTTTGCCATTGGGGCCGATGGGGATTCTATTGGTGTTTTCGGGTTCGTACACCATCACGCCGATGTCCCAATCCATCTCCAGCTCTCGAACGCGGAAAATGTCCTCATAAACACGAATCGACAGGTCAGGCATGGACGCGACCTGGCGGTCGAGCTGTAGAACTTCATCCAATGAAAGCGCTTTGGGCGGCTCCCATGACGATTGATTGTTCACGAGCATCTCCTCAGAATATTGGCTCTTGTGCCGTACCTCTTATGGCGGCTGCTCGAGGGCTTCATTCAATACGCGGCCGGTGGCATTCTTCGGCTTAGATAGGTGAAGCAGCCACGCGAGGGTCGGCGCGAAATCTATAATGCGCACGTTGACGAGCTTCTGTCCGCGGCGGATGCCCGGCCCATTCAAAACCATGATTGTGCGCATCGAAATTTGCTCCGCGTCCGTGCCGTGATTGCCGTACGGTTCGGCTTCGGTGATCAGTGGACCGGGCCCGATGCGCGGATCGAAGTCATAGCCGGAGGCGAGATCAATATAGAGGTCACCGCCCACCGTGCCGCCAATGCCCATTTTGGCTCCATCAGATTCGGAGTCAAAGATTGCGGTGATTACAGGTCGATCTCCGTCGCGCAGTGAATCGAGCAGTTCGCGCGTTGCCTCAATCACCTGGGCGCGCTCCTCGGGTGCGACGATACCATTCTTCCGATCAGTGGAATTGATCAAGAGATAACCATTGTTGACTGGCGGATAGAGCACCTTGGTTTTTGACAGGTCAACTTTTCCTTGAGGGTCTAGCGTCAAAAGCCCGCCTTCTTGCAGCACCCGGTTCAATGCGATCCGTTTATTGATTCCTTGCATGCCGTGGTCAGAAATCACAGCAAGAATTGTTTCTGGCGGACGTTTTTCAAGGAATAGAGCCAGGTGGTCGTCACAGTTTTGATAAACGCGCTCCAAGAACGGCCGCAGCTGGGCCGCTATCTCCGGCTTGTAGCCAGGGAGGGCCGGATCGAGATAGCCGCGCCAGACATGCTCCGCCTCATCGGGAAAAGGCGTATAGGCGAGAAATACATCCCAGGAAAGCTGCTCAATCGCCCAGCGGTTGGTTTCCATCAGCTGATGTTGCGCCATTGTCACAGTTTCAAGGTAGCGTGCTTCCGCACCGCCCGAGCCGCCGTTCGGAATGGTTCTCCCGAAGGCGCCTTGGTTGTAAAGGATGCTCGCGCCATTGCCGATGAAAGTCTGCACGGTACTGCCCGGCGCGACGTCCGTTTGCGGGATGGGCAGATCGCGCGCCGGCCGCGTGTAGTAAAGAAAAAAATCACTCCCGTCCGACTTCAGATCGAACAGTCGAAAATAAGTCTTTGCTTCCTGATTGCCGGCAACCGTAACCGCGATCGGAGTGCTCCAAAACAGTTCTCCAGCAGCGCTCGCTGGAGCTGGCTTCAGTTTCGCTTTTATCTCGTGAGGATCGCGGGCCGTCGCGATCAGTAACGTGTCATAGCCAATTTGACTATCCGATGGATCATCGATCAATAACCCGATGAAGCGTGTTTCACCGACGGAAAACGTGATTTCCACTGGTGGCGCGTCACTTGCCGGCGACTCAGTCCAAGTGCCTGCCGATTCATTTTGAATCGCGCGTTTGGTGACAATCCCATCCCGGCCGGCCGTTAGCGTATAGCCGGAAAAACGAACGGCTTGGTCGGACAACTCATGGGCAAACGCCGGAATGTGAGATATTATTGCTTTCTTATTGGCGCGGGCCATCACCGACCAGATAGGCTCCGCCTGAAGCGGCGCTTCAGAAA
>DATIEH010000330.1:0-6293 GCA_035455905.1 Binatia bacterium
AGTCATTCACGACTCTGGCTTTGGGAGACGCCATCGCCAGCTTCGCCGCGACCTATCGCTATCTCAATATCAGTTTGATGCTCGATGACCTGTCATTCCGCAGCTACGATTTCATCGAGCGCGGCTTCGATGTCGCTGTACATACGACGCCGATTCGCGACTCAAACCTGGTCACCAGGAGGATCGCCAACCTACGCTGGTTACTGTGCGCTTCGCCCGCCTATCTCAAAGAGCACGGCGAGCCGGAAACGCCGCGCGAACTGGCGCGCCATCAGTGTTTGGTACATATCAACTCGGATCCGAGCGACCGAGTCTGGCGTTTGCGTTCCGGCAATGGCCAGGTGTCCATCAAGGTGCAAGGGCCTTTTGCTTCGAACAGCGTGCTCATGTTGCGCAAGGCCGCCTTGGAGTCTCTGGGGATCGGCATTTTACCGTTTTACTGCGTCAAAGAAGACCTCAAGGGCGGCGCATTGCGCGAAATCCTCGGCAATTATCCGATTCCGGCACATCCGCTATCCCTGGTGTTTTCGCCCGGGAAACCGACACCGCAAAAAATTCGTTTGTTGGGCGATTTCCTCATCGACTGGTTTCGCAAACGTCCGATCCCGCACTAAACGCCAATCGCAGCGCACGAGTCAGAACACTAGACTGACGCGCCGGAACTGTTAGAGTTCCTACGGGTTCGCCGATCGCGCAACGGTGGGATTCCGTGAGCAAGCACGACACAGCCGAAGTTCTGTCCATCGAGGGACGCGAAGTCCGGATTACCCATCCCGATAAACCTTACTTTTCCAAACAGACAAAGGTCTCCAAGCTCGACCTCGTGCATTATTACCTGTCGGTTGCGCCCGGCGCTCTCGCTGGTATCCGTGATCGTCCTTTGGTGCTAAAGCGGTTCGTCGACGGCGCCGAAGGTCAAGCGTTCTATCAGAAACGCGCGCCCGCCAATGTGCCCTCATGGCTGCGCACCGTTACGCTATCATTTCCGTCAGGGCGCAAAGCGGAGGAGATTGTCGTCGACGACGCAGCCGGGCTCGCCTGGGTGATCAATTTGGGTTGCATCGAGCTTCATCCTCATCCTGTGCGCTCCCCTGACCTCGATCATCCGGACGAGCTGCGCGTCGACCTCGATCCTGGACCGGGCGTCGCGTGGGATGATGTGCGCCGTGTCTCACTCGAAGTCAAATCATTTTTGGAAGAGATGGGACTGCGCGGCTGGCCGAAGACCAGCGGCTCGCGAGGCATGCACGTGAACGTCCGCATCGAACCGCGGTGGACTTTCACGGACGTCCGCCGCGCCGCTCTGGCTTTATCGCGCGCCATCGAGCGGTGCGCGCCAGCTCTCGCCAGCTCGAAATGGTGGAAGGAGGAGCGCCACGGCGTCTTCCTGGACTACAACCAAAACGCCAAGGATCGCACCACCTGCTCTGCCTATTCCGTGCGCCCGCTGCCCGACGCGCGGGTCTCCACGCCGCTTCACTGGGAGGAGGTGCCGGACTGCGATCCCGCCGATTTTACCGTCCTGACGGTTCCGAAGCGCTTCGCCGATCTAGGAGATCCTCATAGGGAAATAGACTCCGCGCGGGGCTCGCTGGAAAAGCTCCTGGAGTTAGCGGCCAAGGATGAGGCAGCAGGTCTTGGCGATGCGCCGTGGCCGCCGCATTTTCGCAAGATGGAGGGCGAAGCGCCGCGGGTGGCGCCATCGCGCGCCCGCGCAACCGCCAAGCGAGCGATCGTCAAGCAGCCTCGATCTAAGGTGCCGCTTCTAGTCGTCGCCAACTCCCCCGATAAACAAGCGGCGCTCGCCGGCCTGGAAAGATGGAAGATGAGACATCCGGAAGCCGCCGCCCTGCTCGCCGTAGATGACGTCCTGGTCGATTCGATGCGCGGCAGATCGTCGACCTGGACCCGTATCCGAGTAAATCTCAGAAACGTGCCGGAAAAATTACGCCCGCCGCAGGAAGCCCCTGACCCGGATGAAGACCCAACGCGCGAATGGCGCGAGCGGCACGCAGCGAAGCGGCATCGCACCTGAGGTCGTCTTCAAATCTCCCTGATCCGGCTTTTCCAAGGGATTTTTTCTCGTTACTAAAACCCCTCTTTGACAAAGAGGGGAATGGGGAGATTTTTACCGGATCTCCAGAAAAATTTAACGACCCTCGGAAACAGCGCGCTAGCGCCCGGTCGCGAAAATCGTCTGCAATTCTTCCGGCGCAACCACTTCGAGCTGATCGTAGGTGCAATCCCTCGGCTTCTTATCGGTGCGCCATCGGCGAAACTGCGCGGTATGACGGAATCGGTTGCCTTGCATATGATCATACGCAACTTCGACCACCAGCTCCGGACGCAGCGGCTCCCAGGACAAATCTTTACCCGAGCTCCAGCGGCTCTGGCCGCCCGGCATGCGATAATCGGCTTCTCCGTTCGACTGCTCCGCCCAATTTTTCCATGGATGATGGGCGAGTGCATTTTTGCGATAGGGTGCGAGAAACTGTACGAGCTCGCGTCGTTTGTTTTCCGTGAAGCTCGCGCAGACACCGACGTGCTGCAGCGCACCGGTGTCGTCGAAAAGACCCAGTAGAAGCGAGCCAATCATGCTACGCTCGCCTCTTTTGTGCCATCGAAACCCGGCAATCACACAATCGCACTCGCGCTCGTGCTTGATTTTGAGCATCACGCGCTTGTTCGGTTCATAAACTCCCCGAACCGGCTTGGCGACAACTCCATCCAGACCGGCCCCTTCGAATCTACGAAACCAATCCGCCGCCACGCTCGTGTCGCGGGTTGCTGGCGTCAGGTGAATGGGCGCTTTAGCAGCCGAAAGCAGGCTTTCCAGAATCGATCGGCGCTCTTCAAACGCAGTGCCGCGCAAATCCCGGTCTCCTGCGCTGAGAATGTCGAAGAAGACAATCGATGCCGGGATTTCTTTTGACAGCAGCTCGACCCGCGACTGGGCCGGATGAATCCGCAGCTGCAGCGCATCAAAGTCCAGGGCGCCATTCTGAGCGACGACGATTTCCCCGTCCAGCACGCAGCGCGCCGGCAACTGTAAGCGGAGCGGTTCGATCAGTTCCGGAAAATAGCGATTCAGCGATTTCTCATCGCGACTCTGAATCAGAATTTCATCGCCGTCGCGAAATATGACGGCGCGAAAACCATCCCACTTGGGCTCGAAAATCCATGCTCCAGTACGCGGCAATTCCGCGACGCGCTTGGCGAGCATCGGCAAAACGGGCGGGTTCACAGCGAGATTCATAATTTATTTTGCACGCGCACCGTACCCTGAAGTCAATGGGTGGGATTGCATTCAGGGTGAAGGGGCTGCTTAAGTACGCCAACGTCTCTTCAATACGAAGACTCGTATTTCCGGTACTTTAATTCAGTTTTCTAAATGGGAGAATGAGGCGTGCCTCATAACATCAGCTTAATCACCACCATCGCCGCTGCGCTCGGCCTCGCGCTCGCGATGGGCTTTGTCGCAATTCGCCTCAAGCTGCCGCCCCTGGTCGGATATCTGATTGCCGGAATTATCATCGGTCCGGCAACGCCGGGTTTCGTTGCCGATCTTGATTTGTCGCATCAACTTGCCGAAATCGGCGTCATGCTGCTGATGTTCGGTGTCGGATTGCACTTTTCTCTCGAACAACTTCTCGCTGTTCGCCATATCGCTCTGCCAGGCGCCATCGTCCAGATCGCCGTTGCCACTGCTCTCGGTGGTGCGGTTGCTCACTACTGGGGATGGAATATGGTCGCCAGCATTTCCTTCGGCCTCGCCTTGTCGGTCGCCAGCACAGTCGTGCTCCTGCGAGCCCTCGAAGACCGAGACATTTTGGAAACCGTCAACGGCCGGATCGCCGTCGGCTGGCTCGTTGTCGAGGACCTCGCGATGGTTCTGGTGCTGGTGCTGCTGCCGTCCATCGGAGCTTGGACCGGTGTGCATAGTAGCGGGGTTTCTCCCGGAAGCATCGACCGCAGCTTGTTAGCAACGCTTGGACTAGCCCTCGCGAGGGTCGCAATTTTTATTGGCCTCATGCTGCTGATTGGGCGCCGTTTCTTTCCGTGGCTACTCTGGCAAGTGGCGCGCGTCGGATCGAGGGAGCTTTTTACCCTTTGTATCATCGCGGCAGCTGTCGGCATCGCCTATGGATCAGCCGCCTTGTTCGGCGTATCCTTCGCGCTCGGCGCATTCTTTGCGGGCATGGTGATGCGCGAATCGCCGTTGAGCTACCGCGCGGCCGAAGAATCTTTGCCGTTCAGAGATGCCTTTTCGGTTCTGTTCTTTGTTTCGGTGGGTATGCTCTTTGAACCGCGCGTACTGATTCAAGAACCGCTTCACGTTTTCGTCGTCCTGGCAATTATTCTGGTCGGTAAGTCCCTGGCCGCGTTTTTTTTAGTGCTACTGTTTCGTTATTCGCTCAACACGGCGCTCACCGTGTCGGCGAGTCTGGCACAGATCGGCGAATTTTCATTCATCCTCGCCGGATTGGCGGTTGCGCTCAAACTCATGCCGGTTGAGGGCCAGAGCCTCATTCTCGCGGGAGCCATCATTTCAATCGGTTTGAATCCGTTTATCTTTCGGAGCATCGAGCCCGTGCAGAGTTGGATTCGTTCCCGCTCCAAGCTGGCGCAGGCATTGGAGCGTCCGACGGATCCTCTCGCCGCATTGCCGACTTCCATCGATCTCAAGCGGCTCACCGGACAAGTTGTTCTGGTCGGATATGGCCGAGTGGGAAGTCGCATTGGCGCGGCATTGACGGCGCAAGGCATTCCGTTTGTCGTTGCCGAGGAGAATCGTGAAATCGTCGAAAAGCTCCGGCAAAAAGATATTCCCGCGGTCTCCGGCGACGCTTCCGAGCCGGCCGTGCTCATTCAAGCGCATATTCATCGTGCCCGCATGCTGGTTACCGCAATCCCGGACATCGTCCAAGTGCGCCGCATCATCGAGACTGCGCGAACGGTCAATCCGCGCGTGGAAATCGTTGTGCGTACGCATAGCGAAAAAGAATCGGCTTTGCTGGAAAAGGAAAAAATCGGCGCGATCTTTTTCGGTGAGCACGAGCTCGCGCGGAGCATGACACAGTACGTGCTGGACCGTTATGACGCCGCAAGGGTCGCAAATTCTTAATGGGAACTCATGCCGACGTGCGCATCCGTTACTGGTTTTCGCTTGCAGTCTGATGCTTGCAACCGCCGCAAAACAGACAGCTCAGCGTTATTCGCAATAGCGTAGGGCAGCATAGATGACGGCGAACCTTTTATCGCGGCTTCGGTCTGGAGCACCTCTTCCGCGACATTCAGCCTGCGCGCTGTCACCCGCTTCCCGAACGGGATCAGACGAAGTTTGCGGACGAGTACTTATTGCGCGACTGATCAGGTCCTAAGGATCTTGGCGGGCAGGAGCGCCCGCGGATTTCGATCTTTTCACTGGATGTGTGTCAGGATAAAATCGCGGCGATGTCAGGCAATGGCATTTCCCAAGATGGAGCGTTCGAGCGTTGCCGCAACTGCGGTGCCGAACTCGCTCCAGGTAAAGAACAATGCCCAGCCTGCAATGCGACGCAACGAGATACGCGAGCACAGAGTCCGTCGTTCGGCCGAAAAGTAACCTGGGCCATTATCGGTGTGTTGTTGCTGGTCGTCGCGAACCTCTATCATCCATATATTACGCCGTATTTGCGACCGGTTTGGCCAATAAGGTTTGCTCCATTGGTCGGCGAGGCGATCAGCCGATTAAAACGCAATGGGGACGCGCTAAAACCATTGGGTTCATCGGTTCAGCACGGCTGGTTCGTAAGAGGTTACATCAGGAGCTTCAATGACGAGTTAGGCGCGGCTCAGTTTCGTTTCACTGTCCGCGGGTCGCACGGCATCGGGGCTGTCAGAGCGCGCCTTGCTCGAGTCGAAGATACTTGGGTGTTTTCTCAACTCATCTTTGAACCGGAAAATGGCGCCCCAGTGAACTTGCTTAACGCCACTGATGATCCACCGCGCGAGAAATTTACGCTGCAAAAAGATATTTATTTGGTTCCAGTCGGCGTCCTGCCCGATTTAGGCTTACGCGATTTGCCTGAATTCTACAAAAATAAATTTGGACTCAATATTGTCGTGCTGCCACCTATTCCGCTCGAACCCGCAGTTCAAGACGACCCGAGAGGACAGCTGATTGCGGAAGAGATCGTGACCTTGATGCAGCGGCGATTGCCTCAGTTAGCGAAGAACCCCAAGGCCGTGTTGGTCGGTATTACAAATCAGGATATGTATTTCCGTGAGCGCGACTGGCCTTTCACTTATAC
>DATIEH010000331.1:0-4206 GCA_035455905.1 Binatia bacterium
GACACCAACAAAGGAGAATTGTCATGCAATCAAAATCGCGAGACGGTGCGCCCGGGGAAAGTCAGCGTTTAAGTCGGCGAACTCTTTTCAAGCTGACGAGCGCTGCAGCAGTAACTGGAGTTCTAGGCCCAAGCCTGTCCACCAGCTGGATCTATGCTGAGGTGTTGGGCAAGGAAAAACGCGACAAGATGACGCCGGATGAGATCCTGGCAGCATTCAAGCGCGGCAATAAGAATTTCAGTAAGGGCGTCAAAACCTCGCGTAACTATATCAACGAACAGAAAGCCAGCGCGAAAGGACAGTATCCCTCGGCGGTAATCCTTAGCTGCATCGACTCGCGAGCTCCTGCCGAAGTGATCATGGATCTCGGCATCGGCGACATCTTCAACGCTCGTGTGGCCGGAAATATCGCCAACGAGGACATCTTGGGCAGCATGGAATTCGCCTGCAAGCTGTCGGGCGCGAAAGTCGTCCTGGTCATGGGGCACACCGCTTGTGGCGCGATCAAGGGGCCATTGATAACGCCGAGCTGGGCAACCTGACCGGCTTGCTCGCGAAAATCAAACCGGCGATAAAAGCCACCACCTACAAGGGCGAATTAACTTCGAAGAACGGCGCGTATGTCGACGCTGTGGCGCAAAAAAACGTCGAGTTGACGATAGCCGACATTCGCAAGAAGAGTCCTGTACTGGCAGAACTCGAGTCCAAAGGCACGATCAAGATCACTGGAGCAATGTACAATCTGGAAACGGGGACAATGAACTTTTTCGCGTGATGCGGAGTTGTTCGATCTCATTGCACGAAACACCCACGATTCGCGAATGTATATTTTTAATCGCGCGGGCCATTTCTCGCACAGAGAGCATCCCGCGGAATTCAATGAAATGCTGCGTAGCTTCGTAGAGCGGAACGGGTGACGATTCCGGGAGCTACACCCGGCCAGTGCATTGCCTACTGTCGAGCGAAGTCATGGGGCACCTCCGGACTGCTCTTTTCAAGCCCCTCTTTTTAGAATAAACATCGCCAGCAAGAGTTCATCATCAGGAGGAATCATGGCCGTTATCGTCGCTATTATTGTTGCTGTCTTTGTGACGGGGGTCTCGCATCAAGCAAAGGCGGCTTCGGCCGAGGATTTTTACAAGGGTAAAACCATACGACTCGTCGTCGGGTTTGCCGCCGGTGGAGGATTCGATAGTTATGCGAGAATCCTCGCGCGTCATATGCCGAAGCATACGCCCGGCAATCCAGCGCTGATCGTCGACAACATGGCGGGCGCGGGCAGCCGGCTTGCAGCAAATTATCTTTACAAAGCCAGCGCGCCCGATGGGTTGACCATCGGTAATTTCATCGGCTCGCTCATCATGCAGCAGGTTCTCGGCGATCAGAGCGTCGAATTCGACGGCCGCAAATTCGAATGGCTCGGCGCGCCGGTTACCGACGAGACGGCATGCGCCCTCACGACTGCGAGCGGTGTGACCAACATGGACCAGTGGCTCGTCGCGAAAAAACCGGTGAAGCTTGGCGGCGAAGCTCCGGGGGCCAACGATTCAGATGTCCCGAGAATTTTGCGAGCCGCGCTCGGGCTTCCGGTCCAGTTGATCGAGGGCTACAAGGGTACCTCGAATATCCGTCTTGCGGCTGAGTCGGGGGAAGTCGACGGCGGCTGCTGGACCTGGTCATCGATCCGGTCGACCTGGAAGAAGGGCATCGAGTCGGGTGCGGTCAATGTTGTCCTGCAGGTAAACGCGAAAAAGGCTGCGGATCTTCCCAATGTCGCCAATGCCATTGATTATGCGAAGACAAACGAAGCGCGCCAGTTGATCGATGCGGGTGTCCATGCGACCTCGGCCATACTGCGTGCCTATGCTCTGCCGCCGGGAACGCCGAAAGACCGCTTGAATGTGCTGCGCAAGTCTTTTATGGACACCTTGAAGGATCCTGAGTTCGTCGCCGAGTTGAAGAAAGCCGATCTCGACTTAAACCCGGTGACCGGAGCCGAGGTCGAGGCCACCGTTCGTAAGCTCTTTCAGCTCGACTCGGGGACAGTTATGAAACTGAAGGAGATTTTGGTCCCGAAGAAATAGCGAAGCAAAACTCGCCGCGTCTATACTTAACCTAACGCTGCTCTATTATAGTCTTAGGAGGTAGCATGGCAGACAAGATTTCCATTCATCCGAAGATCGACTCGGGCATTCAGTCCGCGGCGAAGGATTTTACAGGTGGCGACCTCGTCTGCCAATGCTCGAACGACCCCGTACGGGTCACTGTAAAGACTCAGTCCGCGCACAATCATGCGTGCGGATGCACGAAATGTTGGAAGCCGAAAGGCGCGTTATTCTCTATGGTGGCGGTTGTCCCGCGCGACAAGCTGAGCGTAACTGCCAATGCGAATAAGCTAGCCGTGGTGGATTCTAATGCGGCAATTCAACGACACGCCTGTAAAGAATGCGGTGTTCATATGTACGGCCGAATCGAGAATTCGAAGCATCCGTTCTACGGGCTCGACTTCATACACACCGAGTTGTCGCCGCAATCCGGCTGGTCGCCACCCGAATTCGCCGCCTTTGTATCGTCCATCATCGAAAGCGGCGTCGATCCAGCTCAGATGGGCGCAGTGCGCGCACGCCTCCGCGAACTCGGCCTCGAGCCTTACGACTGTTTGTCGCCGGCCCTGATGGATTTCATTGCGACACATGTCGCGAAGGCGTCCGGAGTGTTACGGTGAAATGTTTTAGTTTCTCAGCGGTCACAGCAGGTGCTCAACGTTAGAACACGTCCTGTTCTTTCGTTTGGACATTTATTTGGCATTACCCGCTGAGCTCTTCCCTCGTATACGCGGATGGATCGAATGGTGTGTAGTGTTCGCGTTTGCATGTGGCTCAGAACATTAACGGCGCCGACCGTCGACGATTTAGGCAAAGCAGCCGGGATTTTACTTTTGATTTAGCCGCAATAGCTCGGCTGTTTTCTCATAGACTTCTCGTCGGTGTGCAATGGCGAAAATTCTAATCAGTCGTGCCTTACGATCCGGTGCGTAAACAACACGAAACCGCCTAACCTTGATTCGCGATAATCCACTTAATTCTCGGATAAGCGGCGTTCCGGAAAAGGGATCTTCGCTTAACGATCGCAGCGCCTGCTTGATGTCCCGTTTTACTTCCGGCGGTAAGTGGCGAACGATTTCCGCTATGTGTGGCGGGATATCAGGCCGATAGCCGGCCATTATCGTTTTCGCCGTTTTACCGAAATGAGAGGTTCGTCGAAAAGGGCTTCGAAAGATTCTCCTTGGGGTTGTTTAGCATAAAAACGTTTGCTCTGGGCTATCTGTCTCATCGATGCGGGATCGCTCAATACCTCGAGCGTTTCTTTTAACCGTTCGTACTCATCGTAATTAATCAGCACGGCTGCGGGTTTCCCATTGCGCGTGACAACAATTTCATCTTCACGCTCTTCCACTCCCGAGACGAGCTCTGGTAACCGCGTTTTTACCTCCGAAATTGGCATTGTTTTAGCCATAATTGGGGGTGCTCCAATCGACCAAAATTCTGGTCTACATAAATCTACGCTTCCGGCAGGCTCTCGTCAACCGTAACCGAAGAGGCGGCGTGACGCATGCAGGAGCGCCAGAGGGTGCGCCGGGAACTCGCATCCTAACCCGCATACGCGCGCTTCAGTGTTTCGATATCGATCTTTTTCATCCTGAGCATCGCCGCCATGACCCGCTGGGATTTCTTGGCATCGGGATCATTGAGCATCTCGACCAAAGCCCGTGGAACGATCTGCCATGACAGGCCGTATTTGTCTTTAAGCCAACCACATTGTTGCGCCTTTTCGTCTCCGCCTTCCGAAAGTTTTTCCCAGTAATAATCGACTTCCTCCTGCGTCGTACAATCAACCTGGAACGAGATCGCTTCATTGAATTTGAATACCGGTCCGCCGTTGAGCGCCGTAAACGTCTGGCCGTCCAGTTCGAATTCGACGGTCATGACCGAGCCCTCCGGCCTGTGATGAATTTCGTACCCTTCTTTGCCATAGCGGCTGATTTTCTTGATCTTCGAATTCTTAAAGATCTCCGTATAAAACTTCGCCGCCTGTTCCGCTTGATCATCGAACCATAAGCATGGCGTGATCTTTTGAATCAATTGCATGGTTTTCCTCCTGAAGTATGGAGAGCACTTCGTGAGAAAGCAGCCATCGGCCGCAGGA
>DATIEH010000332.1:0-9764 GCA_035455905.1 Binatia bacterium
AGAGCGGTGTTTATCTCACTGATGGTCATTTGAACATCGCGATTTTGAATTTGCGCCCAGGTATGGACGGAGAGTCGATGAAACTGGGCGTCGACCACATCGGCTTTCAGGTCGATGATGTCGATGCGGCAGTGGCGCGCATCAAGAAACTGGGCGGAAAATCACTTAACGATCGCCACGAAGTTACGCCCGCGGATCCGTCCAAGCCACAGTCTTACTTCGAGGTGAAGTGCATCGGCCCCGAAGATCAGGTCATCGATGTCTCGAGCGCCGGCTGGGTCGGCGCAAAGTGACAGCTGCCACTCCATCGAGGTTCGCCGATAGTAACGTTTCGGCACTGACTCCGTTGCTAGCTAAGAGTAGCAGTTTGAACGTTTTGAGCGGCTTGAACTCCATCTTTGACTTGCCAGAAGCCGATATGCTAACCGGAAATCATGTCATTCGACAGATTCAGTGGCGAAATCGGGATTCATTACCCGCTTCATGTTCTCAATCGCTATTCGCTCCCTGAGCTGATCGAGCTTGCGGCGCACGCCGCACGAATGCTCGGTCCGTTTGGCTTCACCCGCGTCTGGACCAACGACAATCTCGAGTATCGGAGCGTGATGGCGAGCTCTGCCGCAATTCTCGCGCGGCTGCCCGTCAAGCTCGGCACTGCCGTCGCTGTCCCCTACTTTCGTAATCCCATCGACTTCGCGATGGCCTTTGCCACCATGAGCGAGCTTTCGAGCGGGCGGGAAATTTCGCTTGGTCTCGGTCCAGGCTCGCGGTCCATTTTGACCCGTCACGTGGTTCGAGCAAAGCCGCTGACGGTCATGGCGGAATTGGCGATCGCGCTACGCACGCTTTTCGCGGGCCAGACTCTCCATCGCCAGGATATCCCGGTGCTCGCGGAATATTTCCACTTGAACGCGGCACAGTACGCGCTCCGCTTCAAAGCGGCGGCGCCGATCCATCTCTACTACGGGCCGAGTCTGCTCAAGCCGGCCGTCCTCGACCTTGTCGCACAACACTTCGACGGTGTGATTCTACAAACGCTTTATGGCATGGAGGAGATGCACGAATCACTCGAACGCCTCGAACGCGCGCGAACTCAGTCAGGCGCTTCCGAGCCGTTACGCAAAACTATGTTGATCAACGCATCGGTCGGACAGGATGGCGAGGCCGCCAGACAGCACGCCAAGCGGTTTGTTTCTCATATCGTCTCGGGTTGGCCCGACCAAGTACTCGAGGCGAAAGGCATCGATCCGAAGGCGATTCACGCTGTGCGCCTGGCCTACGCGGAAAATCGCGGCGTCGATACCGCCGCCGCGCTCACGCCCGATCACGCTGTCGACCGGCTGATCATCGCCGGCACGGCGGCACAATGTCGCGAGCGGCTTGCGGATCTATTCACGCTCGCGGCTAGGCACAGCTTCAACGAAATCGTCATCGGTGTGCCACTCGGACCCGAAATCGCCCATGTGATCGAACTCTGGGGAACCGAGATTTTACCGGGCATGCGCTGATCGAATACAAACGATCATCGCGGAACTCTTCTCACGAATCAAAGCACGCATACAAAACTTGTTTGTCATTTCGAGGCCTTCGGCAGGCTCAGGCTAAACTCCGCGAGAAATCTTTCTTGCCTTTTGCTTTTTACTCCATGTGTTACCGCCTAGCGAGGAGTCCCTCAGATCCGATATACCCGCGCCGCTGTGCCGTAAAACAGTGCCGAACGCTCCGGCGCTGAATAGAGTTTCGTCATGCGCTTGTAGGCGTTCCACAGAATCAGATACGAGTTCGAGGCCTTCTCGACGGGAAAGTTGCTTTCGAACAGGCAGCGCTGCACGCCGAATTTTTCGATGCACGCCTCGAAGTAGGGCCGCAGAATCTCCGCCAGCTCTTCCGAAGACGGTTTGATCCGTCGTTGGTGCCAGTCATAGCCTGAGCGAACCGAGCCTACCCCACCAAGCTTCACGACGATATTGGGAAATTCGGCAAGACTCGCCATGTGCTGGCGCCAAACCCTAGAGACTTCATCGCGTTTTCCCGCGTACGGTCCGACTCCCAAAGGCGCACCGATATGATTGAGAATAATCGTGACCTCGGGAAACGCCCGCGCCAGATCGGCGAGCTCCGGGAGCTGCGGATGATAAAGCCAGGCATCAAAGGTCAAATTCAACTTTTTAAGCCAGCCGAAACCCTGGCGGAATCGCCCGTCGAGGAGCATCCTCGCGGGCGCTTCACTCCGAAGTGCACCACTTTCATCCCACGTTGTCGAATGACGGATGCCCCGAAACCGACTTGGGCTTAGCCCCAGGTGCGCTTCGAGCACAGGCGCCACGGCGTCGCCCAGGCTAAGGTCCGCGAAACCGACGATCGCCGCCGCCACGTGTGTTTTAATCCGAGAATCGGACCGAGCCTGCAGCGCGACATTCTCCAGAAACTCGGTCTCACCGAGCGGTTTTGACTCATCGGCTCCAAACTTCCGATAGCCATAGCCGCACTCGATCGCGATCGTCGCGGTGACATTGTGACCGCTGGCGAGATCGCCCACGAAATCGCTCAGTAGATAGATATTCGGCGGCCGCTCCCACAGATGATGATGCGCATCACAGATGGGCAAATCAGGCTCGAGCGGCTTCTCTGTGAGGGACAAGTTGTCCGCTTGCCATTTTTGATCGGCCATTCTCAATTCTCGTCTCAGCGTCAGCGGATACGCCATGCCCGCGGCAAAGTCACGTGAATGAACAGCACCATCAGCGCGCCTGCGGCGCCCATCAGCCCGACGGCCCACTGTGTTCCGAGAGCCGTCGCCAGAGTACCGAGCAGCATGCTACCGGTGGTCATCACCACATTGCTCAGCTGAAAAATGGCCATCGTGCGGCCGCGAAATTTGGACGGCGAATAAGTTTGAATGACCGTCTGCACCAGCGCATTACAAAATACATTCGCGACCCCGATGATCACCATCAAAACCATGGAAACTCGAAACCAGGGAGAAGCTGCAAAACCGACCACACTGAGTCCATAGAGAGCTGCGCCACCGAGCATGAAAAGCCCCCGCATCATGCGATCGCCCAAAGAGGCGATGACAACGGCGCTGCCCAAGGCGCCCACTCCCATCCCCGTCAACAGCAGTCCCTGCCCTGCCGCACCGACAGAGAGAATGTCGCGTGCAAAAATCGGCAACAAGGTAGTAAACGGCACGATCAGCAACGCGACGAGCATAACCACCAGCAATCCGGTGCGCACCTCTTCGTTTTGCCAGCTGAATTTCCAGCCTTCGACGACACTGCGAAAAAATGAACTATCACTCGTCGAAACGTCGTCGGCAGTCGGCGAGGGTTGCGGGCGCGATCGAAGTTGCATCGTCCAAAGCGTCGCGAGCACGCAAAAAATCGCTTGCGTCGCGTAGGATCCCGCCGTTCCGTACCGCGCGATCAAAATGCCGGCGAGCGCCGGTCCGGTGCTTCGCGCCGTATTGAAAATCATCGAGTTAAGGCCGATCGCATTGGTCAGGTGATCGCGCGGCACTGCGTCCGCAATGATAGCGGCCCGCGCGGGCTGCAGGAAAGTCTGATCGATCGCCATGACGAAGGCGCTCAAATAAACATGCCAGGGCTTGATCGCGTGGGTAAAGATCAGTAACGTCAGCGCCGCGTACATACAACCGTCCACGATCTGCGACAGCACGATCTGCTTTTTGCGCGAGAACCGGTCCGCAGCGCTCCCCGCGACCGGCGATAGAAACAAAATCGGCAACGCTTGAATGCCGCGCACCATTCCGAGTTGAAGCGCCGAATTGGTCAGCTCGTAGATCAACCAACCGCGCGAGACTTGATCCATCCAGTAAGCCATCGAGGTCAGGGAATGGCCAAGCCACAGAAGCCGAAAATTCCGATGCTGCAGAGAGCTTAACGCGCGGGTGCGCGAAAGCGAGAGAAACGGACGCCAGACGCGGCGCGCCGGCGCGGCGTGAGGTTCGTTCATTTTCCGGGAGAGTACAGTGAGTTTTTCACCGGAAGACGGCTGCAGAAACATTCCATCGTGAACCGGATCGCTGGTTATTTTATTTCACGTGCGCCGGGGGCGGCGATGTATATCATAATCATGCACAACGTACCGATCATGCTCATACCGGCGGCGGCCAGAGGCGCCCCCATCAAAGCCGACAAGACGCCAACCAGCATTCCTCCGAGCAAAAGCAAAACTTGTGTCATATGAAAAATTGCGATGGTGCGGCCGCGGAATTCGGGCGGTGAATAGGTTTGTATGACCGTTTGCACCAGCGCATGGGAACTGACGTGGCAAATTCCGATAATCGCCATCAGTCCCATGGAAAGGGAAAACCACGGGGAGAACGAAAAAATCACTACGAGGACGCCGTAAACAGCGACGCCGCCGATCATCAATAGGCCGCGCGGCATGCGATCACCGATGGAAGCGATCATCAAGGAGCTACCAAGCGCGCCGACGCCCATCGATGTCAGCAGCAATCCTTGGCCGCGCGCGCCCACGTGCAGCAAATCACGGGCGAAGACCGGTAGCAGCGTGCTGAATGGAATCATGAACAAGGCCGCGATAATCACCACCACAATGCCGCTGCGCACTTCCATTTTCCGCCAGCTGAACTTCCAACCTTCGATGATGCTTTGACCGAAAGTTTCTTTATGGCTCTCGGCACCGTCCATGGGCGACTTGTAACGGGACGAGCTCATTTGCATCGTCCATACTGTTGCCATGAAGAAAAAAACCGCTTGGACGCTGTACGAAAAACCGGTGCCGAAAATTGAGATCAGCACACCTGAGAGTGCCGGGCCCGTGCTGCGCGCCATATTGAAAACTACTGCATTGAGTCCGATCGCATTGGTTAGATTTTTTGCCGGGACGCTGTCGGAAATCATCGCCGCGCGCGAGGGTTGGAGAAAGACTTGCACGCAGGCCATCAAAAAAGCCGTGACATAAACATGCCACGGCTCAATCAGCTCAGTAAAAATCAGCACGGCGGTGATTGTATATAAAAATCCGTTCGCGAATTGCGCCCCGACGACTTGAAATTTCCGCGAGTAACGGTCGGCGGTGCTACCGGCGATCGGCGACAACAATAGAAAAGGGATCGCCTGAATGCCGCGCACCATTCCGAGTTGAAGCGCCGAATTGGTTAGCTCGTAGATCAACCAACCGCGCGTCACCTGATCCATCCAGGTGCCCATGGACGCGAACACCTGACCGTACCAAAGAAGCCGGTACTCGCGGTGGCGTAGCGCTTCGAAAGCACGCAAGCGAACTAGGAGTTCGAGCGGGTATGAAAGCGTTTCTTTCGCCGGATCAAGGTCGGAAAGTTTTTCTTGCTTGGCCGATGTCGAGCGCAGAGCAGTCTCCAAACTGGCCGGAGAAAACGAGTGTTCTCGTGGACTCTAGAGCCGGTGTGTTGCTTATTTCGTATATCACGCGCTTCGGCTGACCGTCTACCGATCGAACCGGAGAATCGTTCTCGAGTGCTATCGGTTGCGTCTGGCGGGTGTCCCGATTTTCTTATCCCTCGGAAATGACCGAACGGTTTTCGCCGAAATAAGAATCGCACCTCCGCCTTTAGAAAAAACACGTGTATTTTCCGTCTGCCCGTCCTGGCGCGCCGCTTGCTCAAACGGAGCACCGAGTAATTCGCAGGGAGGAATGCAATGCACAAACATCGTCTTCATGGAGTGATCGTCGGCGGAATCTTTGCTGCGTTAATCACCTGGGTTGCCGGATCGGATACCGTGGCCGAAGGTGGCTTTGCTTTATTGGCTTCCGTGGTATTTGGCTTATCCGCGGGTCTTTGCATTGGGGCTTTGATCGCCGCCAATTTCTTTCTGTTGGCCGGCGAAGAAGAGCATACAGCTGTGAAGCCGACTGCGACGCCGGTTGAGCTCCGCCATGCGGCGTAAGTCATCGAGAGGTCGTTAACGCAGCTCACGCGCCGTAGCCCATTAAATCCTCCTCTTTCCCCTTACCCAAAGGGGAAGAGGAGGATTTTCGTGCCTGTCGTCTTCCCTGGCTGTTCCTGCCTCCGAGGGACATCTTGTGGCGTCTTCTTCACTTCCTGACTGGATGGCGAAAATCTGCCGCGAGCGTTTCCTTCTCACTCCGCCTGCAAAATAGATTATAATCAGCGCCAGCGGAATTCTTTTCCCCTAATTTAGATCAAGGAGATGAGAATGAAGTGTGCGCGTTTTTGTTTCGCCTCGGTCATCGCGCTTCTGATCTGGCTGACACC
Source organism: Binatia bacterium (assembly GCA_035455905.1). Taxonomy (GTDB): domain Bacteria; phylum Desulfobacterota; class Binatia; order UBA9968; family UBA9968; genus DP-20. The sequence goes on from DATIEH010000332.1 coordinate 6,245, forward strand.
AACCATCATTATCGATGGTGCGGAATCCGCTCCTGTGCTGACCGCACGAGAAACCGGCGTTGCCTTGTATGCCCGGCAAGATGCTGAAACCGATCGCATTGCCACTCTGGAAAAAGACGAAATCCTCGTTCCCATCGCGGAGTCCGTTGGCGGCGAGGTCTGGTACATGGTGCGGACCAAACAAGGGTTGACCGGCTGGGTACGCGCTATCGATGTGGTCATCAGCAACGAAGCGAAAGATAATTTCCGGGAGAAGGAGCCCGGTTCGTCCACGTGGAGCGCCCGTAGCTCTGAAGGGCGCATTTTCAGCGGCACCTGGACTGTCGCGCCGAATGCGACCGGCGAAAGCGCGGCTGGCGCATGGACGTTGAATGGAGCGAACCGGACGACAACTATGCGCGGCACCTGGAGTGCGGACAAACACTCGACCGGCTGGAATGGCGTGTGGCATGCGACCGTCGAAGGGCGCGAAACCGAGTATTCCGGGAGTTGGTCCGCTGACTTTCCATACGTGCGCAACGCGCGTTTTTCCGAGTTATTTGCCGCCGCGGCGAAACAGGCGATCAGCGGTTTGTGGACCGGCGGCAGCGAATCCGGAAGCTGGTCTATCCGTGTAAGTAATTGATCGCGGCGCATATTTTTCACCCGCTCGCTATCCCGCTATAAATTTCGCAGCGACCTTGAAGACCATTCTCTCCTCGTGCTAGCAATTTGCTGCTTGCTTGCGCGGGAATTGAAGAAACAGTGCGCCTTCAGCAAAAATTGTGGAAACAATCTGGTAGCGACTCGATGGTTCGCTCCCATAAACGCCTGCTCGCCTTGCTCGGGATGCTCCTTGTTCTGGTGTTGCTGACGACGGTTTTGTATATGGCGGGAATGTCTTACCTCGAAGGCAAGCCGCGCGGTTTTTGGGACGCTTTGGAATGGGCGGGCGAATCGCTCTCAACCACCGGCTACGGTCGCGATTCCAGCTGGAGCCATCCGCTCATGGTGTCGTATGTCGTCCTCGTGCAATTTATCGGCGTATTTCTGGTTTTTCTGGTCTTTCCAATCTACCTTATTCCTTTCTTCGAGGAGCGGTTCGAAACCCGGCTGCCAAAAGACCTCCCCATGGTCCGCGACCACGTGGTCATCTTCGACTACGGCGCGCCGGTAGCCACGTTGCTGACCGAATTGGAACAAGCCAACATCACCACCGTCGTCATCGAAGAAGACGAAAACGACGCGCGCCGCCTACACGAACAAGGCCATCGAGTGATATATGGCAATCTGGATGAAGGAGTGCTGCAAAGAACGCACCTGGATCACGCTCGAGCTCTGATCGTCAATAGCACTGACGATCGAAACGCCGCGACGATTCTGGCGGCACGGCAGCTTGGCTTTAAAGGCGAAATCTTGGCGTTGGTCGAAGATCCGTATCATCGTCAGCCGCTTATTCTGGCCGGCGCCACCGGCGCATACACACCACGGCACGTGCTTGGCGCCGCGCTCGCCGCTCGCGCCAGTCAGAAAGTCAGCCCGACGGTGGCCGGAATTCAACACCTGGGTCAGAAACTCCAAGTTGGCGAAGCGCGCATCATGCGGGACAGCGTGCTCGGCGGTAAAACCTTGGCCGAAGCAGACTTTGGCCAGCATACGGGCGTAACCGTCATCGGCCAATGGATCGGTGGCAAGTTGATCACACCGCCGAGCCCTGAGATGCGTCTCGAACCTGGCGGCATCCTGGTGCTCGTCGGCAATGCCGAAAGTCTGCAGCGCTTCATGAGCCTTTGCGCCGGAGCTCGGCAGTTGCGCCGGCACGGGCCATTTTTGATCGCCGGGGCCGGAGAGGTGGGTCGCAAAGTCGCCGAGTTGTTGACCGATGCGGGCGAAGAAACTTTTCTCATCGATACACAACCGGGCCCCGCTGTGAATCGGGTCGGTAATGTGCTCGATACACAACTGTTGAAACAAGCGGGAGTCGAGAATGTCCAGGCCGTGATCCTGGCGCTGAACACCGATTCCACGACGCTCTTTGCCACGGTTATTTTCAAAGATCTCGCCCCCGATGTTCCGGTGATTGCGCGAGTGAACCGAGCTGAAAACGTCGAGAGAATCTACGCTGCTGGCGCAGATTTCGCGCTTTCAATCAGTCAAGTCTCCGGACAACTCCTCGCCTGGCGACTGCTTGGCAAAGAGTCCGTTGCCGTGGATCCCGAGCTCCGCGTCATCAAAGTGTCGACCCGCGGCCTAGAAAAGTATCATCCCGGGCACTCCGATATTCGCGTCAAAACAGGCTGTACGGTTGTCGCCATCGAGCGCGGTGAACAGTTGCTGGTCGAATTTCCTCGCGATTTTCATTACGCGCCGGACGATGCAGTCTATATCTGCGGCAGCGCCGAGGCGGCGCAGAAATTTTACGAGGTGTTTCCTCAAGAATAACCAAGTCGCGGGTTGCGCTCACGATCGCACGGGCGTTTACAAAAATGCTGAGGAGGCCATGGCCCCGGAAAACAGGCGCGTCCATTTTTCGATGCTGCGTAGCTATCAGCTGGCGGACCTCATCACGCTGGCCAATGGCGCGGCAGGAACCTCTTCGGTATTCGCCGCCATGAGCTATTTGACCGCCCCCGAGCATTGGCGCATTTATCTCGCGCTCGCGCTTTTGCCGCTGGCGCTAGTTCTGGACATTGCTGACGGCAAAGTAGCGCGCCACCACCTGGAGCAGTCTTTCTTCGGACAAGAACTGGATTCGCTGGCCGACATCGTAAGCTTTGGGGTCGCTCCCGCCGCCCTCGCCTACGGCTTGGGTATGCGCGGAGCGGTGGATGTGCTTTTACTGATTTTTTTTGTGACCTGCGGCATCAGCCGACTGGCACGCTACAACGTCACTGCGGCCGAGCTCGCCGGACCTGCCGGCAAAGTGAGATATTACGAAGGAACGCCAATCCCATCGAGCCTTGTTCTCGTTGCCCTGCTTGCCCTGTGCGTGTTTTTCGATCGGACCGGCGACAAATTGCCGCTCGGCGTGCTCGACGTTGCGGGCACCAACTGGCATCCGCTCTCCCTGATCTTTTTCATCAATGGCTGCACCATGATCAGCAAAACCTTGCGGATTCCAAAAATATAACCGGGTGCGGCTTATGATAGACTCTGACACCAAGATCGTCACTGAATTCTGTGGCAAGCGAGTAGATGCGTGACGATTCGAGCGGTCATTTTCGATTTTTTCGGCACGTTGGTTGACGATTTCGTCGCGTCCACCGGCCAGATGACTCCTGATCTCGCCACGGCTCTGAACGCGCCACATGACCAGTTCGTAGCGCTCTGGCGCAAAACATCGAACCTCCGTATCGACGGCACATTTCAGTCGGTCGAAACAGGCTTAGAGAACGTTTGCGCTGCCATCGGCGTTCAGCCAACAGCCGAAGAAATGACGAAAGCGGTGGAGATTCGACTGAATCAGATCAGGCGTGCGCTCAATCCCAAACCAGATGCGATAGCTACACTGCAAGCCTTGAAGCAGAGTGGCTACAAAATC
>DATIEH010000333.1:0-4825 GCA_035455905.1 Binatia bacterium
ATACGCTCGTTCGGCACTTGCGTGGTCGTATAGCCGCAAAACTCGCCGAACGGTCCTTCGTCGCCCGTTTTGGCCGGCACTTGAAGCTCGCCTTCTAGCACGAGCTCGGCAAGGGCTGGCACTTGCAAATCGATGGTTCGACACTGGACGACATCGACCGGTTCGCCGCTGAGTCCTCCGGCGATCTCCAATTCGTAAATGCCCGCGCGCGGCTCGAACTGCGACGCCACGTACACTGCAGGCGGCACGCCAATGCAAACCGCCACTTCAAAAGTTTTTTGTCCGCGTTTTTCCGCGTTCCTGATGAAATCGTGCCCATCGTGACCCGGCGTGAAGCGAATGGTCACTTCGTTTTTCGATACCAGCATCATCCGATAGATCGCGAGATTATTCCCGTACTCAGGATCTTTGATGATCACGTGGCCCGCCGTGATGTAGGGTCCGCCGTCGCGCGGATTGTTCGTGCACAGAGGCAGCTTGGTAATATCGACGTCGGCTCCCTCCATGACGACTTCCTGGCAGGGTCCGGCCGAAACACGCCGCGGAGCAATCGGCGCGCTCGCGCGTCGGACAGTTTCTTCGAAGACCTTGTTATGCGACAACCCCAAAGCCAGCGCGACACGACGGTCGCTCGCCAGCAGCTGTCCGATTACAGGGATGGTCGAACCTTTTACGTTTTCGAAAAGCAATGCGGGACTGTTCGGCCGCTCGTTGAAAATTTTGCAAATCGCGCCGATCTCATGCTTGGGATCGACTTCCGCGGCGACCGTATGAAGCTCGCCGGCTTTCTCCAGTTGATCGAGAAACTCACGCAAATCCATCATAACGGTTAACTAAAAACCTCCGCTAAATTTTGGCGCTGCGCCATCGTAATCAATATCGATAGTTCTTCGGGCTTCGTTTGTTTCCTCCCTTTGAAAAAGGGGGATCTAGGGGGATTTGATTTGCTGCAGCGAAATTACTCCTAACCTCCCTTTGCCGAAGGGAGGAATAATCACGGCAGTTGCAGCATCGCCTGAAAGCCCAACATTCGTTTCGCCTTGGATACGTCGTAGGCGCTCCGTCGGCCTTCGATCGGTGGCGCCAACTTGATACCAGGCAAATATTTTTTCACTAACTCGGCAGTCGGCGTATCCATGAAGGTTTCCGCCGCGCAAATATTGAACGCTTGATGCCCGGTGAATTCGCCTTCGAGGGCTAACCGGCAGGCGCGCGCCGCATCGCGCGCGTGGATGTAGCTCCACAGCGCGCCGATGCCGCGCATGAGCGGCTTTTCTTTCCGCTCCGAGAGCAATCCCCGATGCGCCTCGGTATAAATTCCGGAGAAGCGCAAACTGGCAATTTGAATATCGCCTTTAGCCGCCGCGGCGTCACAGAGCCTTTCCCCGACAAGCTTGGTCAATCCGTACGGGTCTTGCGGCTTGACCGGATGTTCTTCATCGATGGGTAAGTAGTCCGGCTGCACTCCAGTGAGCGGATAATAAAAACCGTAGACCGCAAGGCTTGAGCCGCAGACGATTTTCTTCACGCCTGCAGCTTGCGCCACCGCCAAGACATTACTGGTGATTGCGACGTTCAAATTAAACCGCTCGGCATCGCCAAGAGGGTCCGCCAACTCCCAGCGCTGCAGTTCGGCGTTGAAGCCGGTTTCCGTGTACGGAAAGCGTTGGCGGGCCAGATGAACAACGCCGTCGATTGACTTGAAATTTTGTTCGAGCGCCTGCGTCTTGCTCAAGTCGATTGGATAGGTTGGGCAGACACACTCCCGGGGCTTGGTGAGATCAAGCACCGCAAGTTGATGGCCATGCGTGAAAAGCTCCCGCACAACCGCTTGGCCGAGCCGTCCCGATCCCCCTGTGACGATAACGCGCATATCTCAGCGGCCGACCGGACGAAACCAGCCGCTCTGCTCGAGCTCTTTAAGCAGGCTGTTGTCGATAAATTCGCCGGCCTTGGCTTCCTGCGCTTCTTTACCGGGAATTTTTTTAAGAATTTCCTCGACGCCTTCGGCGCGCACGTACGGGATCCGATCGCCGCTGTAGCGCACGCCATAGGTTTGATACAGCTCCGCCAAAGTCTCCTGATCGACGACCTTGGTATATTTCGAGAGCACTTTCATGCTGAACGCTTTATCGGTGCGTAGCCGGTTCAATCCTTGGGTGAAGCCGCGCAGAAACCGCAGCACGGTATCCCGTTGTGACTTGATAAAGCTCCGCGTCGTTGACAACGGTGTATTGGGAAAGATGATTCCCAACTGACCGACGTCCACGAGCTCGTGCATACCGGATTTGATGGCGCGGAAGTTACTCGGAGGCGACAGTACAACCGCATCGAGGTTGCCGGAAACTAGGCCGGCCAAGCCTTCGGGCATGCCGCCGGTCTGAATCACCGAGAGTTCACGCCGCTCGATTCCCCACTGTTTCAGTGCGGCATCCAAAGCCCAATCCGTCGACCCGCCGAGACGGGTCACGCCAATTTTTTTGCCCTTGAGATTGGCCGGTTGTTTGATCTCAGACCGGGAAATAATCGAGAAAACCAGCGCATTGCCGGTGTTGCCGATCAGAACCAGATCCGCGCCGCGGAGCGCGGCATTGATGACCGGAACCGACGGTCCGTAGGCAAACGGCACATCACCGCTCACCATCGACTGAATCAATAGAGAGCCGCCGCCGATGTAAAGCAGCTCCGTATCCAGGGCTTCCCGCTTAAAGTAGCCCGCCTCCTGCGCGACCCAAAGAGTGGCCATAGCGCCGCTGATCGCGCTGTAGGCGGTACGCACCGGTGCAGCGGGAGCTAAGCCGGAGAGGAACATGCCAGCAGCAAGGAACGTCGGCAACATCATTGCGAGCTGTCGATGAACTCGCATCTCACGACCACCCTTTCGCGCGCACGCCGGTGAAAGAATCGATGTTCAGAAGTTCATCCGCGTCCTGCGGCGGCGGTAATCCTTTCGGCGGTTGTCTTTTTTGCACGGCTTCAATCGCACGAAGAATAATTTTGCGCAGCAGAATCACGCCCTTGTCCGAGGTGGCAAGCTGTTCTTTGCGCGCGCTGAGCAGCGGCTGCGTAGATTGGCAGGCGATGTCTTCGGTGCGCACGTTTCCTCTGAACGGCGAATATTTCCGCTGATCGTAAGTTTTTTTTTCCGCTCTGGCTTCCACTCTTCGGCTGGGCGCTAATTTCTCGAAGAACTCCGGATCGGCTCCGGTGTAGTGATTGACGGTGAAAAGCGTAAACGAGTGATCATCGTTGGGTGTGACGAACATGAAATGCGCGTTATGCGACCCGCCGCTCAACGCCTCTCGTGGTTGCTGGAAGTGAGTGAACTCCGTATCGCCGATTTGCAGAATGCTCGGCAAAGCAAAACTTTTTTCATCGATGTATTCGGTGTCGGCGGTCGGCCCCGGTTTGCGCGATATGACTTTCATGCCGTAGTCGGTTTCAACCGCGTCGAAATAAGGGATTTCATGATAATTGAAGAACCAACTCCGCCACGTTCCGTCGTGAGGATCGGCGCGATGCAAAATCGAAAAGTGCACCGGGTCGGCGCCATTTTCGATAAAGTTGAACCAGTTGTAATTGTAAATGCGCGTCGCTTCCAATGAGCGTTGTCCGGTGTTATCGGCAAGTGCCTGGTACTTTGGCAGCGGCGGCGGATTTTCCGCCTGCGGCCCGAGATAAGCGAACAGCAAACCGCCCTGTTCGCGAACCGGATAACATAAGTGTTTTACCTTATCGGGAAAGTTGCTCTGCTGCGGTTCCGCAGGCATGGCCAAGCATTTCCCACGCACGTCGAACAGCCAACCATGATAAGGGCAGCGGATGCCGCCGTCCTCGATGTCGCCATATTCCAACGAAGCGCCGCGATGCGGACAGTGGGCATCCAACAAACCGACCTCCCCGGCCGGATCGCGAAAAAGCACCAACTCCTCGCCGAGAATCTTAACTGCCTGCGGGATATCGTAGAGATCGCGCGTGGTACCGACCACGATCCAGTAGCGGCGAAACCATTCGCCCGCAGGCGTAAGACGGCCGACATGAGGAATGTCGGCGAGGGTGATCTTATTCGAATGTTTCATCAACTAGATCGCGCTCGTTTGACTGCGCTGAACCTACCGATTAGTAGCTATTATGCCGGCAAACGCCTGTCAATCTGCCTGCTCAAGGATGAAATGGCCCGCGTTTTCGATTTGCACGCTTTTTGCCTGTACACGACATCATGCGTCAATCCACTTCAAGCCCCGATCTGCTGCTTGACATAATAAGCTTGTGTGAACAGACACTTATGGCCTTAAACCGCGCTGACGAACAGCCCTCTAACCGAGCCGGATTGGACAGACCCAATCATTCATGGCAACGAAAACGCACAAATATTCCCGGACTGGTTTTGATTAAGGGCAATCTTTCCAGTGAACACCCCTAGAGTCGGGACGATCTGAACGACCGTCCTAGCAGCCGAGAAAAATCCTCGAGTTTCGGAGAGTATTGGGACTCGTCAGATAACGATTTCAGGCCTTCAAAACACTTTGCGGATACTGCTCGTCGGGCTCGACACCCGGTTGCATTTTGTAGGTGACGTTTTTATCGACGACTAGTTGGCCATCCCCGGCAACAGTGATTTGAAATCGATCCAGCGGACAGGGTGCCGGGCCTTCGAAGTTAAATCCGCACCCCGCGATTCAAAACGGAATCCCTTTCAAACGAATCGCGACTACACTTTTCCTTTCGGAAACGTGCGGAAGACAACAGGCGTCGTTGTCAGTAACTAGGATCGGCCAGCACCAAGTCTCCGGTCCATTTCCAAGAAGAATCGCCGACGCATTTG
>DATIEH010000334.1:0-2980 GCA_035455905.1 Binatia bacterium
ACGGCGCGGCAATCGCTATCAAAAAGTTTTGGAGTGAATTAAAAACTGCTTGTGCGGTATAAACTAAAAGGAATAAACTAGAATTAAAAGTAACGAAACTACCCTTCTGCCTCATGAACAAGCGGCATCTTTCGACCAAAACCATTGTCTAGCCATTGCGACAAGGCAGTCACGAAAGATATATAATCAGGCACGAAAGGGGGAGCGATGAGCATGGCCAAAACCTATAAGAAAGTTTGCGAGAAACTCCTTTCTGCTATTCTGTCCAGCGCCCTCGTGATTGCCTTAACGGTTCCGAGCTCGGCTCAGGAGAGAATCCGGCTGAGCTACTCGGCGCTCAGTCCCAGCACCGCATTTCTCTGGATACCGAAAGAAAAAGGGTTCTTTAAGAAACACGGCCTGGAAGTCGAAATCCTGCTTATCGAAAGCGGCACCCTTACCTCACAGGCGCTGGCGTCCGGCGAAATCGGTATCGCCGACAACGCGGGCGCTCCGGCGATCATTTCGAATGCCTCCGGTTCCGGCGAAACGATCATAATGGGATTAGTCAATTCGCTGGCTTACAACATCATTGCGACGAAGCAAATCAAAGATTTTGCGGATCTCAAGAACCGGCGGATCGGAGTGAGCCGGATTGGCAGCTCGTCTCATGCCGCCGTCGCCATTGCGCTCGATCATTTCAAACTCGACGCAACGCGCGACAACATCACCTATGTGCAGAGCGGCACGATGACGACGCGCATCGCCGGCATGCGAGCCGGCTCGATCGATGCAACGGTAGTCGATCCGGGATTCGTGCCTTTTCTAGTGAGCGAAGGATTCAAGGATCTTGGTTATCTCGGCAAGTTCGGCATTCCCTACCAGCACGAATCACTCGACAGCAGTAAAGCCTTTTTGGCCAAACACCGGACCGTGGCTTTGAACGCGGTCAAGGGGATTATCGAGGGCATTGCGTTTATCGCCCAAGAGCGAAATGCTCCGGAGGTGAAGCGGGTCCTGGCGAAATATCTCAAGTTCGAGGAGCAGGCGAAGATCGACGACGCTTATACGTCGCTTCGCGGTTACGCTGTCGCTATTCGCAAACCGTACCCGACCGATGAAGGCGTCGACAGCCTGATTAAATTTCTGGCAAAATTCAATCCCAAGGTCGCGAATATGACAGCGAAAGATGTGGTCGATTCGAGTCTGGTGGCCGAGCTCGACAAGAGTGGCTTCATCGATTCTATTTATAAGGAAATGGCTCGAGCAAAATGAGCGCTACATTGGGTCTTCACGTCTTGTGCCGTGACCATTCGTGATTGCAAGGCATGGCCCCCTGAACATGCCTAAAGGAGTTAGGTTATGAGTAAAGTCGCTCGGCATCCGCGTCATCCCGCGGTCGTCGAAATGAGCCTCGAAGAAATTGCCCAGCGCTACACGATCCGCTTCGCCGACATCAAACCGGACTGGAACGTTTTTGGTGATTCGAACTACGACGGTTATCGCCGCGCGCAGTTCCGCTACATCGGCGAAACCCTCGGCAAGCCGGAGGTGAGACATATTCCGGCCGGTGCGACGCGGTTGTCTGTGATGTACGTGCCGCCCGGCGAAGGGAATGCACCGCACACGCATCCGGTCGAAGAGGTGTTTTTCATCTTGAAAGGGAATCTGACGGTGTTCTTCGAGGAAGAAGATGGCCGGCGCGTCGAGGAAAATCTCGGCCCCTGGGACTGCGTCTCATGCCCGGCGGGAGTTATTCATGGCTTTCAAAACAACGGCCTCGAGCCCGTTTACCTGCAAGTGATGGTCGGGCAAAAAAAGCCAGAGCCGATGGGCTACGCCGATGTGAAGCTGGACGCGGCCGAACCTCACCTCGCGCGCAAGTAAAAGCGCCGGGTTGAGTGCTCTCGTCTTGTCAGCCGTCGGTACGTGCTAGCGCACGCTTGCTGGATCTTTCGCCTCGCCAGGAAACCATCCGCCGAGGCGGTGGTAGGCTTTCAAATAACTGATCTGGCCCTCGTTGGTCATCGCGTTCTCCAAGACGCTGACCAGACGCACAGCTACGGTTGGCCGCGGGTGATATTGGGGTTCATCGAGCTCTCGTGCGAGCTCGTCGGCAGATACCGAGTTGAGATAGGTTTTCATCCGCTGGTACGCCGCATCGTGGTAGTCGAGGAGTTGCTGCGCCGAAGCGCGAAAAGACTTGACCTGCTCGCGCGTGTGTCGCGCCGATCGACCATAGTCCGCCGGTTCGGGCGGCATACCGAATTGGACAGCCCATCCTTCGCCGATCCACAGCTGCTCGCGGCCGGAGAGATGGGAGACATTGCTGTCCATCACTCGACTGATGCGCCAGGCAAGCCACCCGATCGAAGGATGCGGCTCTTTCACCAGTTCCTCGGGCGTAATATCGCCTAGGGTGCGCTGCAGCGAGTCGTGCACGCGTGTAAACGCGTCAAGCAAAATATCGTTCGCGATCATGAAAGTGCCCTCCGTAGCTTCCGCTTACTACTGACCTGTTCAACGGGTCAACATTCGACACCGGATCGAGCTCAGTTCAGTCATCACCAATCGTGCTCCTGCTCTCCAACTTTTTTAAAGGCGGCTTTTCGACCAAAAAATTCGCGTTCCAAGGCCTAAACGATTCTCGGTCTGCAACCTTCGATTGCAAATCAAAGAAGTGCCTTACTCCCAAACTGAGCTTGGAACGCGCCAGCGAGTATAAAAGAGATGGATCGGGGACTTGCAAATCAAAGTTCGCGCTCGAGGAAGCGCAGCAGCACAGGGGCGACCGTAGCGTTAGGCTCTTGGTCGACTCGCCTGCGCGCGGGATTGTCCTCGGCAAGCGTAAACCAGTGATGGCCGGAGCCGGGAATCGGCATCGCTTCGACTTTCGCCTTCTTATCGCGCAGCGCACCGATCAGCCGGTCCGATTGGTCGTGGTGAACGATCGTGTCTTGATCGCCGTGAATAATCAGATAGGCGGCATTTGGACTGCCGG
>DATIEH010000335.1:0-2559 GCA_035455905.1 Binatia bacterium
CATGCGATTTCCCGCGGCCGCCTCAGCTAATCGAAAAATGAGGATTCTGGAACCGGCGCAGCTTCGGAAAAATTCCCGCGACAAGCGCAAGCACAAAAAGAGTTGCCATTCCCCCCGTCAAAGCCGATCCCGGAGCGCCCAGCCAAGCAGCGACCAAACCCGATTCGAACTGGCCGAGCTGCGGGCCGCTACTGGTGAAAATACTATTAATGGACGACATGCGGCCGCGCAATTCGTCCGGTGTGCTGAGCTGGTTGATGGTTGACCGCAGTATGGAGCTGATCGTGTCGCCCGCTCCGGTTAAGGTAAGCATCAGAACCGAAAACCAGAATACCTGCGAGCCGGAGAACAGCACGGTCGAGACTCCATAGAGACCGATGCCGAGAAAGATCCAACGTCCGCCGTGCCTAATGGGGCCGAACAGCGCCATGCTCGCGGCCGCAATCAAAGAGCCGACCGCGCGCGCCGCGTACAGGATACCAAGTCCCTTGGGCCCAACGAACAAAATGTCGCGCGCATAGATGGGAAACAACCCGCGCACATTGCCGAAAAAGGTCGCGCTGAAGTCCAAAACCATCAGGGGAAAAATGACTCCGTGCGACCAGACGAATTGCAAGCCCTCAAGCAGCGACGCCAGCGAAATACTTTTCCAGCCTCCTCCCTGAGGGATCTTGGCGCGGAGTAGAATGAGCGCGGCTAACATGGCGATCCACGAGCCGGCATCGACGGAATAACAGGCTGCGGGCCCCCAGACCGCCAGCACCACGCCAGCAATGGAAGGTCCGGCGATGATGGGCACGTAGCGCTGTGTGCCTTGTAGGGCCAAAGCTTGTGCGAGCAATGGCCGTGGCACCAGGTTTGGAATCATCGACTGACGCGACGGCTGCTCGAGGGATGTAAAAAATGCCAAGAAAACCGTCGCGATATAGAGCATGTGCGGACTGGCTTTCCCGGCGAGAGTTAACCAAGCGAGAGTCGTGGAAACACAAAACAATCCCATTTGGGTGCACATCATCAATTTGCGACGGTCCACCGCGTCAGCCAGTAACCCGCCGACCAGCAGGAGGGCAATTTGCGGCAGCGCGCGAGCGACTCCCAGCAAACCGATCTGCAGCGGCGAGTTGGTGAGCTCGTAGATTTGCCAGGCCATAGCGACGGTCGTGAATTGAGTCCCGATGCTCGATAGAAACGACCCCGTCCAGAAAACGCAAAAGTCACGGTGGCGCAGAAGCGAGAAAGGACTTGTCTCTTGCGTCATCTTTGAATCGGGTTCATCGAAGTATTTTCGCGAAGTGCTCCGAGGGATCTAACTGTCGTGTCTTATCTTAAAGCTAGCTGAACGACAAACCGAGCGGCGAAGCGTCACTGTGAAATTTCGACAAGCCATCGGAAAAATCTGGCGGTTTGTTCAAGCTTAGGTATAATAGCGCCATTCCAGTAATCCGATCTTTAGAACCGGAGGTCGCCAAATGCGAAACGGAAAGATCCGTATCGGCATTATGGGCTTGGGACAGATCGGACGGCACCTCTATCACCTCGCGTTGGAAAATGACGACATCGAGATCGTTGCCGTAGCCGATATTGGCAAGCCCGAAATCATCGAGTATCTGCTCAAAAGCGAAATTAAGGACGAGCTGCAGTGCCAGCTCAGAGACAATTATCTGGTGAACGATAAGTTTCGCACGCGTATGTTTCAGCACGCGCGGCCGGAAGAAGTTCCGTGGGATGTTATGGACATCGATTGCGTGGTGGATGCGACTGGGCGATATCGTCGACGCAGCGATGTCGAAGGCCATCTGCGCGCCGGGGCGAAACGTGTGATTCTCGCCTCGCTTCCAGCGGACCCGATCGACCGAATCGTCATCCCCGGAATCAATGAAAGCCACGCAAAGGTCAGCGACAGGATCATTTCCTCAGGTTCCGCGACCACCAATGCGTTTGCGTTGTTGCTGCAGTCTCTGGATGTGGCGCTTGGGGTGGATTGTGCGTCCATGACGACAGTGCATGCCTACTCCAGCGATCAGTCGCTCCAGGATTACGCTCATGAAGATTTTCGACGCAGCCGCTCCGCCGCCGAAAACATTATTCCCAACAAAAACGAATCGGCGCATTGGGTCGAAACTGTTCTGCCCAAGTTCGCCGGAAAGTTGAGCGGTTATGCGCTGAACGTGCCGGTGCAGCGCGGCTCGTTGCTGGATGTCAATTGCGTCATGCACAATAGCGGCATCACCATCGAACAAGTCAACGCGGCGATGCGTTCCGCCGCGGCTCGTAATCCGGAACTGATCGCTGTCAGCGATGATCCAATCGTATCTTCCGACGTGATCGGTTGCCGACAGTCTTTGCTCTTTGACTCGTGCGCGACGATCAGAGCCGGTAAAAGAATCGTCAAAGCGCTCGCCTGGTACGAGAGTTTGGGGCATGCGTGCCGCGTACTTGAGGTCGTGCGGCAATACAGCAGGCTTGGCCGGACCGGAGGTGAGCGATGAGAGTTGCGATCAATGGTTTTGGACGGATTGGCCGGTCGGTATTTCGTATTTTGGACAAACGTGCGGATGC
>DATIEH010000336.1:0-2412 GCA_035455905.1 Binatia bacterium
ACGAAACGGTCGGCTATACCGGTCTCGCGCTGAAAAGTTTTATCGAACGCGGCGGTGAGACCGGCGACAATGCGCGGCATCTCTCGGTCATTGCCGAGCGCCGCCGCTTGCTGGGAGCACCCGCGGAAGGTGGCGGAGCCATTGGCGACGTGCTCGGCGCCGCCGGAACTCCGGTGGAAATCGACGTTGGGCGCCAGCCGAGCCGGCTCTATGGACACAATCTCGCCGACCTGATTGCGCTCTCCTCGATTGCACTCCTCGCCAGCGTCGAAGGCCTGGAAAAATTCGAGGCGGCCGCCGCACTGCTGTGTCACGATCCCGAAGCGGTCGACCTACGGATCGAAGACGACGGCGCCCGTAAAGGCATGTGGAGCGTCACCCAACCACAATGGGTCGCTGCCTTGCGTCGAACACGCTAGCAAACTTGCAACGGAGCCGCCGGCGTTTGTTATGACTGGTCGATACGGTCATCTACGAACGAGCCAGTCTATAGATTTACATTCTTCCCGCGCAGTCGATCTCGTATCCGCGTGCTCTAGCTATCGCTGCCCACCGCCTGCCTTCGGCGCGCTCGTCAGCGAACGCCGCCAAAGAACAGCAATGAGAGTGCTAATAAAATGGCTAGTCGTACTATGACATTGTCTGGTTGCAGGATCTCTCCCTAGCACCTCATGGCATCGCAGCGACTCGGATTTTGGGTTACGCTATGAAAGATGCAATGAGCGGAGGTCACGATGGCATCAATTATAAATATAGGAACAAACTGCTGGGATGTCGCTTCCGCAGAGCAAACTGGCCTGCTGATCGACGGTCGCAACTACTACCGGGCCTTTTATCAGGCCGCGCGGACGGCGAAACGCTACATTTTGATTTCCGGCTGGCAATTCGACAGCGACGTCATGTTGCTACGTGGAAAGGATGCCGCAGACGGCGATGAGGTTTGCTTGCTCTCGTTCTTGAACGGGCTTTGCGAGAAGAATGAAAACCTGCAGATCTACATTCTCGCCTGGAATTTCAATGCCGTCTACGGAATCGATCGCGAATGGTTTCAGAAATGGTATTTTAACTGGACCACCAACGACCGGCTCACGTTCTGCTTTGATGATTGCCATTGTGTGGGAGCCAGCCACCATCAAAAATTCGCCGTGATAGACGGCACGATTGCATTCTTGGGCGGATTGGACCTGTGCTCGAGTCGTTGGGATGATCGCGATCATTGCGCTGATAATCCTCAGAGGATCAATGCGGATCAGAATCCCTACACGCCATTCCATGACGTTCAGTCCTATCATGTCGGAGCCGTAGCCGAAAAAGTCGCGGAGCTATTTAAACATCGCTGGAAGCTTGCCTGCTGTAAGGACCTCGATCTACCCGAGACAACAGAAAAACAGCGGATTGATTTTCCAGGAAGCTTCCCGATTCTGTCCTCCCGTGTCGGAATCAGCCGGACACAGGCAAAAACAGAGGACGGCAGACAGAGTTCTCACCAAGAAATTCGCCGGCTTTTTGTCTCCGCCATCGAAAGTGCCGAAAACCTGATTTATCTCGAGAATCAATACTTCAGCTCGAACGCTCTCTTTCGAGCGCTGTCGAGGCGAATGACGGATTCGGGTCGGCCCCCGCTCGAGATCGTGATGATTTTGGCCAAGGATGCGAACGCGTTTTTCGAGAAAATCTCAATCGGTTTGATGCAGGCCAAACTGATTGCTCGTCTGGAGGAGCTCGCCTCGGGAACGGGCCACAAGGTAGGAGTTTACTATCCGGCCTGTTTAGGTACGGATGGTCAGGAGGTGCCTACCTATATTCACTCGAAGCTCTTCCTGGTCGACGATCGCTTCTTGAGCGTGGGTTCGGCGAACATGAACAATCGGAGCATGGGACTCGACACCGAGGTAAACGTAGCCTGGGAGGCCGCGCCCGAGGAACATGCCATGATCGAATCCATCCGGCGTGTACGAGTCGATCTTTTAGCCGAACACACGGGTGCAACAGATTCAGCGAGCCTCGGTAAGCTTACCGCCAGGAAAGGACTGGTTGATTATCTGGAGCGCTTAGCAGGAAGCGGCTCAAGCCGCCTTCGCCGTCATCCGTGTTTGGATGTTGACCCCGCAGAATATGAATCTTTGACATCGATGCTGCCTGATGGATTTCCATTCGATATGGAGCAACCGGAATCCGAAAATGTTATCTACGAAACGATCTCCGATCAATCGGACGGGCTTTTTGCTAAAGGAATCGCTTCACTCAAAAACATATTCAAAACCGCAGGGGCTGATTGAAGAAACCCGCAACGGTGAATTCAGTAGGAAACACGCTTCGCACGGACTAGCCGCGATCCAAATATTTCATATTACCGCCGGATTGAACCCGTCCGCTTAGAGCATCGTTACTCCGCGGCGCTGACGGTGTCGT
>DATIEH010000337.1:0-3631 GCA_035455905.1 Binatia bacterium
TGAATCCCTCGGTAAAGCCGGCTACTGCTTCTTCGCCTGCACCATATTTCCACGCAAAAGAGATGACATTGCGAATCCCGCGGTCTGCGAGCACTTTTCCCATCGGGAATGACGGTTGCCAGTTGGAAAACGAGGTGCGAAAAATATTCGGGGCGCAGAGCGCTCCGGTGGCGGCATCGAGTCCGGCATTGGGAATAATCAGCAGTGTATTGTTTTCTCTCGCGATCTTGACCATGCCCATTTGCACGCCGCTGTGCACTGTGCCCACCAGCACGTCGACTTTGTCCCGCTGGACCAGCTTATTGGTATTCTCGGGCGCCTTGGCGGGCTCGGCTTCATCGTCCACGGTGAAATATTCCAATTCCCGGCCGCCCAGTCTGCCGCCTTTCTCCGCGACGGCCAATTTGAACCCGTTGGTAATCGCGGTTCCAAGTTGGGCGTAAGTTCCCGTATAGGGAAGCATCAGGCCGATGCGAATTTTTTGTGTCTGTGCGACCGCGGTTTGTTGGAATGAAATCGGGCCAAGGCCGATCAAACCGGCAAATAACAGCAACGTTCCAAAATTGATGTCGCGATCGATTTTCACTTGCTCCTCCTTGCATCGCCGCGCTGAAATTTTGCAGAACGGCACGAATCGAGCCATGGTGAGAACTCAGCAAATCTTAGCACTGCATCATTCCATCGACCTCTCCGGCTTTTTTTCTTAGCTGCCTCCTAGCTGGCGCGCAGTTTGAATCGTTGAATTTTACCGGTGGCGGTTTTCGGCAGGTCGGCGACGAATTCGATCCAGCGAGGGTATTTATATGGCGCGAGCCGGCCTTTGACATGTTGTTGTAATCCTGCCGCAAGCTCCGGCGTGTGCTTGACGTCAGGGCGAAGAACCACATACGCCTTGGGTTTAATCAGGCCGTTTTCATCGGCTTGCCCGACCACGGCGGCTTCGAGCACAGCGGCGTGCGACGCGAGCGCCGACTCGACCTCGAAGGGCGATACCCAGATACCGCTCACTTTGAGCATGTCATCGTTTCGTCCGGAGTAAATAAAGTATCCGTCTTCGCTTTGGGTATATTTGTCGCCGCTGCGCGTCCAGGGGCCGAGAAAAGTGTTGCGGCTTTTGTCACGGTTGTTCCAATAGTATCCGGCGCTGGTCGGCCCCGAAACCTGCAGCTCGCCGATCTCGCCCATTGCGGCCGGTTTACCTTCGTCGTCCATTAGGCGGATTTCATAACCTGGCACCGGCTTGCCTGAGGTGCCATAGCGCACGTCGCCGGGGCGGTTAGACAAAAATATGTGGAGCATCTCCGTCGAGCCTAGGCCATCAAGAATGTCCACCCCGGTGTGTTCAAGCCAGCGGCGGCCGACCTCGGGCGGCAGCGCTTCGCCAGCCGACGTACAACAGCGCAGATTGAGCTCGTCGCGCTTAGGCAAATCCGGACAGGACAAGAGCGCGCTGTAGAGCGTCGGCACGCCGTAAAAAATCGTCGGCCGATATTCGCGCAAGATTCGGCACACCGCCTGCGGCGTCGGCCGCTCACTGAGGAGAATCGTTGTGGCGCCGACAGAGAGTGGAAAGCTGAGAGCATTGCCGAGGCCATAGGCAAAAAATAATTTCGCCGCAGAAAACACCACGTCGCTTTCACGTATGCCGATGATCGGTTGCGCATAAAGCTCGGCGGTGTGGATCATGCTGGTCTGCAGATGCACGACGCCTTTGGGCGCGCCGGTGGAACCTGAAGAGTAAAGCCAAAAGCAAGCATCATCGGGACGAGTCGGAGCGGCAGTGAAGTCGCTCGAGGCACCAGCCATCAATTCCGTGAGGCGTGGATATCCACCGCCGTCCGTACCGGAGATAACGATATGCTTGAGGAAACCTTGATTGTGAAGGATTGGTTTGAAAACCGACAGCAGCGGCTCGGACACAATCAACGCTTGGGCGCGGCTGTCGCGCAACATGAAATCGAAGTCGTCGCCGGTGAGGAGGGTATTGGCCGCGATCGGCACAAGGCCAGCCTTGATCGCGCCGAGAAATGCGGTGGGGAAGTCGACGGTGTCGAGGAGGCATAACATGACGCGTGCCTCCATGGCCAAGCCGAGATCTGTGAGCGCGCGCGCGCAGCGATTTACCCGCTCGCCAAGGTCGGCGAAACTGTAGCTGCGGGCATCATCGATATAGGCGATTTTGGCCGGGCGACTGATCAGGTTGCGATCGATCAAATCGACTGCAGCATTGTATAGCGGCATGAGCGGCGCTTGCGCATTCATCCCAGCCTCCTTGCACACGGTCAGGATCGCTCCGAACGCCGTCCCTAACCGCGCATCGCGCATCTCGGCGATGGTTCTTTACTATAGAATTCGAGCAGGAGGCAACCTCTTCCGTGAGAGGCCTTCTTACTTCAGATAGCCGCGCTGTCTGTAGAAACGCCGAGCGGCGGGATGAAGCGGTACGTCACAGGGCGCCTCTTCGTCATTGGCGCAGAGCTGCGCGATGTTGAGCGGCTTGTAGTTATCGGTCGGAATCAAATTTTGACGTTTTTCGATAGCTTCGCAGAGCGCGTAGGCTACCTTATTGGGCATATCGGCGCGAACGATCATCGGCCAGCCGCTGAAATCAATCGTCTGCAAATCTTCCGTGAGCCCATTGAAACGTGTCTTTGTCATCATTGCAGGTCGATAACCAAGTGCTTTCATCTTTTTTAACAGGGCACCGTCGATGGGCAGGAAACGAAAGCCATGTTCCAAGGCCGTTTTTCCCCAGCTCTTAATGCCTTCGTCAAAGACGGCATTGATCGAGCCTGATTCAATTCCCTTGCGCCGGCTCGGATCGCTAGGCCGCGGCGCGCTGTGAAGATTAGCGCCCCAGCGACGCAGGTCGGCGAATGTAAAACCGGCCGCGCCCATAACCGCAGAGACCGTGAACATCGTGGCATTTCCTGTCAACGAGGTTTTAGGGATGACACCGGTGGAAAGGCGAAGCGGGATGCGCTCTTTGGCGATCTGCAAGAGCGAAGTGATTCCCGTCGACTGGTGAACTGCAAAACCCATGACATCATAAGAAGGGAAAACGGCGATGGTCCTCAGCGGAAGCTTTCTCGGATAAAGTCCCGTGCCGCGATAGGCCATAGTCAAAAGCACTGACGGATTCACCCAGGCCAGAGAATACTTCCCTTCGGCAACCGCGATGATCTCGCGAAAGCTGCCGGTGGCAAACGAGATGGTGACTTCGGGACGGGTTTCGGATTTTTTTGTATCCAGGAAAAGCCTGAGCACGCGCCCAAGATCCGTGTCGGTCTGCAGCACGTTCTCGGCAGCACGCCGGGTTTGGTACGAGAGCGAGCTGTCGTAAAGTCCCGCGGCGATCTCGAGCAAACCTTTGGCGCGCTGAATGCCGGCATTATAACGTTGCGTTGCCATTGCCAGTGGAGCCTCCTGCGAGTCGGCTTACAATAACATCCGGCGCGGCTGTGACAAGCAGTTTGTAAAAAAGGATCTACTGGGCGACGAGGTACAAGAGAGCAGCGGATCGAGCGATGAAAATCACCCGATCGTCGCTTGTCGCAACGATCGGGTGATGGTGGGTGAGAAGGAGAGTGGTTTAGCGTTTGCGGAGGTCGCTTTTCAACTCGCGCCGGGT
>DATIEH010000338.1:0-3505 GCA_035455905.1 Binatia bacterium
TCTGCCCACGCTAAAAGCTATATCGCCTACATATCCGATTCCAGCAACTCTTCGGTCGTCTACTGGATCGCCAAAGAAGCCGGCATTTTTAAAAAGCATGGCCTCGATTTCGAAACCATCTTTATCGACGGCAGCGTGCGGGGAATTCAGAGCCTACTTGCTGGCGATCTCGGCTATACCGGTGCCGTGGGACCTGCCGTCATCAACGCCAAACTCGCCGGCGGGGATATCGCGATTGTTCAAAGTCAGATGAATACTCTGCCTTATTTCATTATTGGCAATGCGCATATCAAATCGCCGGAAGAACTGCGCGGCAAGACCGCGGCAGTGCATATTCCAGGCACTTCGGCGGACTTCGCCATGCGTTTGGCTTTGAACAAGGTGGGCATCGCTTATAAGGACATCAAAGCCGTGACTTTGGGCGGAGCGCCGGCGCGGCTCGGCGCAACCATCAACGGCCAAGCGGATTTCACTATCGTCAGCGAGGGGGAAAAACTGCAGGGCGAAAAGAACGGGCTCAAGGTGATTATCGATATGGCCAAGTTCAAAGTCCCGTTTCAGTTCAACTGCACCGTTGCGACGCGCAAAAAGATTAGAGAAAACCCCGACGAAGTGCGCCGGGTCGTCTGGTCCCTGGCTGAAGCCGGCCATTTTTTTAAAACGCGCAAAGAAGACACGCTAAAAATTATGCAGAAGTACACGCGCGGGCTCGACCGAGCGTACTCGAAGGCGCCTATGCCGCCAATTACGAGTTTCTGGTTGAAGACACCTATCCAACGCTAGAAGGTTTGAAACAAACGCTGGAAGTCCAAGCGCTCACGGACCCGCGCGCCGCCAAGGTGAAACCCGAAGATTTCGTCGATCTTCGCTTTGTCGATGACATGAAGAAAAGCGGCTTCGTCGAGAAACTTTACGGACGAAAATAGTTCGCCTTATCCCTACCGCCTGACTCCTTACGGCAGTATGATCACTCCCGCCGGTTGCATTCCAGACAACGCCGCCATCGCCGCCCATTACGACGATCTCGACGATCTCTACCGTGAGATTTGGGGAACGGACGTGCACCACGGCTATTGGATCACCGGAAAAGAATCTGCGCCGGAAGCGGCCGCCAATCTCACCCGCTTTATTGCTGAAAAAGCGGCAATCCGTTCCGGCAATCGGGTTTGCGATATTGGCTGTGGCTACGGCGCCACCGCGCGGACGTTAAACGTCGACTATGGAGCCGAGGTTATCGGACTCACGATCTCGACGAAACAATACGACCATGCCAAAGGCATCGCGAATGGAAATGGGCAGCTCAATTTCATATTAGCCGATGCGCTGCAGAACAACCTACCTTCAAAAGCTTTCGATGCGGTCATTGCCATTGAAAGCACAGAGCACATTGCGCCCATGCCAAGATTAATGAGCGAAGCGCGCCGTTTGTTGCATGACGGAGGACACTTCGTGATCGCCGCCTGGCTGGCGCGTGACCGCCCCGAGCATTGGCAAAAAAAATATCTACTCGAGCCGATCTGTGCCGAGGGTCTTTTGCCGAACATGGGATCGGCCGACGAATACCTTGAAATGCTCTCTCAATGCGGTTTTCGGAATATCAAATTTACCGACCTCACGGTCAAGGTAAAGAAAACCTGGACGATTTGCGCGTTGCGCCTGATCCGGCGGGTCGTTGCCGATCCAGCGCTCCGCCGCCGGCTCCGCGACTCGCAATTCACCAATCGGGTTTTTGCCAAAACCATTTTCCGTATTCGTTTGGCCTATGAGATGGGCGCGATGCGCTACGGCATCTTTTCAGCGGTCAAGTGACCAGATCTCATGATTTGCGCTGACGTGATCTCAGGTAGTAACTATATCGATTTGAGGAACACCCAATGAAGTTTGGCATTTTCGTTTTCGGAGATAATCATCCCGACCTCGGTCGTCCCACTCAGAGATATTACGAAGAAGTAATGACGATGGCGGAATGGGCCGAGGAGTTGAGTTTCGATTCCTTTTGGCTCGGCGAACATCATTTTTACTGGTACGGCACCTGCGTTTCGCCGCCGATGCTCATCGCTGCTCTCGCCCAGCGGACTAAGAAGATTCGGTTGGGGCCGGCGATAAGTGTTCTTCCATTTCATCATCCGCTGATCGTCGCCGAGGAATATGGCTTGGCCGACAATCTCTGCGGTGGCCGTCTGAACTTCGCCATTGGCAGCGGCTTTTCGCCCAACGAATACCAGACCTTCGGCCTGTCGATGGAAGAAGCGCGGGAAAGATACTGGGAGTCGTTCGAGATTATTTTGAAGGCGTGGACCGAGAACGAATTTTCCTATCAGGGAAAACATTTTAAGCTTGACCACGGCACGGTGTTCGTGAAGCCGCTGCAAAAACCGCTGCCACCGATTTGGATCGCCGCATCTAGTGATGAGACCCTGATCAAGACCGGGGAAATGGGCTTTTCGATTATGGGGATTCCGTTTGCACGGTCTACTTCTCTGCACGAGGTCAAGGAGAAAAACGACCTTTTCGAAAGCTCCTATTTGCGCGCCGGCCACAAGGAAAAGCCGGACGTCATCGTCGCCCTGCATGTTTATCTCAGTCGAGACGAAGAAGACGCAGTCGCCTCTTCCCGTCCCTGCTTTCAACGCGTGGTGGACTATCTAATAAAGTATCGCCGTCCGGGAGCAC
Source organism: Binatia bacterium (assembly GCA_035455905.1). GTDB lineage: Bacteria > Desulfobacterota > Binatia > UBA9968 > UBA9968 > DP-20. The sequence goes on from DATIEH010000338.1 coordinate 2,674, forward strand.
GCACGCTGGATCTCGACACGATCAAAAAAGAAAAGCTCGGCGTATTTGGCACTCCTGAGAACACGTGCTCGATCTTTAGAGAATACGAAAAAATCGGCGTCACTCATATCATCTGCATGGTTAACTTCGGTGGCGTGCCGATGCCGGACGTGCGCCGGACGATGGAGCTAATGTCGAAGGAAGTATTTCCGAACTTTCGTTGATTTATCAACTCACGAGAGAGGTCACCATGCAAGTTTCTCGATTCTTCCTGACGTTCAGTATCGCGACAGCCAGTTTCTTAATGGCCGGCCTGGAGGTAAGCGCTCAAAAACAACCGGACAAGATGACGGTCAGCTACAGCGCTTCGGGCGGGCAGTATATAAATTTGTTCGCCGCCAAGGAGCTCGGCATATTCGAGAAACACGGGTTGGACGTGACGTTGAATCAAATCAACAGCAGCTCGCAGGCTGTCGCTTCGTTGCGCTCCAAAAGTGTCGATGTCGCCACCGGACCGGCCGGCGTCATTTTCGATGCCATTGCCAAGGGCGTAACCGACTTCAGCGTTTTCGGCGAATGCATGCCTTCGACGGTGTTGGAAATTTGGGTTCAGCCGAACATCAAGAGCGTCAAAGACCTTGTCGGCAAGACGATCAGCTCGACCAATCCCAATTCTTTAGGGGATTTGATGATCGGCGTTTGGCTCGCGCGCAACGGGATCAAAAAATCCGACGTCAACGTGGTTTACCTCGGCGGTTTAGGTAATCTCATCAGCGCCATGAAAGCGAACAAGACCGAAGCAACCTTGATCCTGCCGCCCCTCGGCGAACAGCTGATTCCTTCAGGTCAAAAG
>DATIEH010000339.1:0-2927 GCA_035455905.1 Binatia bacterium
TCTCCTTTTGCGTATATACGGGGTCCTGGAATGATCCAGACGAGCTATCTCTTCGACACGTTGCTCTGGACGGACTCCACAGGAAAACCCATCCCTTGGCTCGCGACCAAATGGGAGCACTCGGCTGATGGCCTCGAATGGCGTTTTAGCCTCCGCAGTGGAGTCAAGTGGCATGATGGCGAATCGCTGACGGCTGATGATATTGCCTTCACTTTTGATTACATGACCGAAGGACCCGGTCGGAGGGCCCCCGTCCTTCACGCTCGCGGTCTCACTCAAATTGTCGAAAGTGTGAAAGTTGAAGCGCCTGATCGAATTGTCTTTCGCCTGCGTCGCCCCTTTGCTCCTTTTGAAGAGTCAATCGCTGAAAAATTGTTTATTATTCCCAAACACATCTGGAGTGACGTGGACGATCCGCTCAAATATCGGAGCGCCAAAGCTCTCGTAGGCTCAGGACCTTATCAGTTAAAATCATTCGACGAGACTGCGGGAAGTTACCTTTACGTTGCCAACGACAGTTATTTTCTCGGCCCTCCTGTCGTTAGGCGGCTCGAATTTGTTCCGGCTCCCGATCAATTGCTCGCTCTTCAACGCGGCGAGATCGATGCAGCAGACCTATTGGAAGAGGCAACACCCGATCAGCAGATGAAGGCACTCGCACGCAATTTTCAAGAACTCAGCGGCTCGGGAGATTGGAATTTGGCACTTCACTTTAATCTGGCCAAGGGTTTCCCATACAATGATAAACGTTTTCGCCAAGCGATCGCCTATACCTTGAACCGCAGGGATCTCGTCAAACGTCTGCTCTTCGGCCGTGGCGAGCCCGGCAGCCCCGGAGGTCTTGCTCCCGGGCATCCTTATATCGCGCACGGGCTCCCGGCCTATGAATGGAATCCGGCTCGCGCAACCACGTTACTTGACGAAATCGGCATCAAGGATCGCGACGGCGACGGCATCCGTGAGTTGCCCGACAGCTCGCGGTTTCGACCGGAACTGCAAACCAGCGCTCGCTTCACCATTAAATCTGCAGAACTTGTCAAAGAATATCTCCGCCGCATCGGGATCGAGGTCGTGATTAAAGTACAGGACCGCACTAGCGCCGATGCGGCGGCAGAGTCGGGAAATTACGCCATGGCGCTCGTCGGTTATGGCGGAATCATGGCAGATCCGGATTTTCTGCGCGAGCACTACTCATCGGCGAGCAAAAGCAGCAAATCGTTTTCCAGCGCCTACGGTTACAACAACCCGAGTTTCGATAATCTCGCAGCTAAGCAGCTCATCAGCGTCAACCCTAATGATCGCCGGAAAATCGTCGCAGAGATGCAGCGAATCATCGCAGACGATCTGCCGATCATTTCTTTGTATGTGCCGTACCGGCTTACCTTGTACAATCAACGAGTTTTCGACAATTGGTACTATACCCCTGGGTGCAGTCCGTGCAGAGGCACGCGCAACAAACATATGTTCGTCACTGGCAAAAAAACGGATTTTAGGAAGGAGTAACCCCATGGCTATAGAGGAGCAAACACTAAGAAAGATCGTCGAGTTTCACGGCCACATGTGCCCTGGGCTCGCCACCGGCATACAGGCAGCGCAAATTGCCCTGCGCGAGATCGGGCCCCACGCAAAAGATGAAGAAGTCGTGGCGGTGGCCGAAACCGACATGTGCGGGGTCGATGCGATCCAGTTCTTGACCGGCTGCACGTTCGGCAAGGGAAATCTGGTTCATCGAGATTGGGGCAAGAACGCCTATACCTTCTTCCGCCGATCCGATGGCAAGGCGGTGCGCATTACGTTGCGGCCAGACGCGTGGAAGCGCGACCCCGAACACCAGGCGCTGCGCAAAAAAGTTGAATCGGGTCTAGCAAGCGAACAGGAGACCGTTCGGTTTCGTGAACTGCACCAGCTCGAAGCCCGTAGAGTCCTGGAGACCGCTCCGGATTTTCTCTTCAAAACCGAGCAGGTCCAGGCAGCAGCCCCCCGCAAAGCTCGAATTCACGCATCGATGATCTGCTCGCGTTGCGGCGAGGCAGTCATGGAAACACGCGTGCGACGCTTGGAAGGAAAAGACTTCTGTGCTCCATGCTTCGATGCCGAACTAAACGGTTGAAGGTTGCGCTGTTCACAACCCAAACGTGCAGATGGCGATCATTTAGTTAGCTATTGACAAGGTGTTCGGAGCTACCTTACGACTACTAATGGAGGACCGCTATGGACCCGATTACCCTTTGGACGTGGTCCCTGATTGCTGGCGGCATTGTAATCATTGTTGTCGCCTGTCTCCTCATCGCGATTATCGTCACTGCGCGCAGCATCGACTCCCACGCGCTGGAAATCTGGAAAACCGGCAAAAACATCGCTGCCAATACGGTGAGCATCTGGATGCTCGACCGCACCAATCAAGTGGCGCAGAAAATCTTGCGAGCGGCGCTGTCAATCGACGGCAATCTGAAAACGCTCTCGGACAAACTGGCGAGGAGTAAATCGCAATGACCGTGTTGCTCGTGCTCACGCTGATCTACGTGGCCATTTTGGTGATCACACTCGCGAGCGGCCTCATCGCCATCTTCTGTTTTTTGAATCAGGCACGCGCCAATCTGAAAGCGATCGCTGCCGGACTTAAAGAAGTCGACACGAATGTCGCGCCGCTGAGCGAAGCGCTCACGGCGGCGAACAACGGCCTGTCGCTCGTTCAGGCCGATCTCGAAAAGACCGCCGAGAACCTTGCGATCGAAGAGGCCGAGCCGACACGCTCACCGCCGGCGACTCTCGGAGCATGAATGGATAAGGCGATTTTTATCTGGTGGTGGATTTTCCTCCTGGCCGCATTGGCAGTCACCATCGTCGATGTTTACCTGCTGCTTCGGGTGGTAAGTCTATGTCGCCAGATCCGTACGCTGACGGCGGAGACGTTGCCAGCAGCCGCG
>DATIEH010000340.1:0-4310 GCA_035455905.1 Binatia bacterium
CAGCGGCCGAAAGTGGCGCCAGCTCGCGCGCTGCAGATTTGGCGCTTTTGCCAAGGCGAAGCGCTTCTTCTTTCAATGACAAGTTTTGCATGATCGGCCGCCTACAGCACAACGAGATCATCGCGATGGATAATCTCATCATAGGCTTTGTAGCCAAGAATTTTTTCAATCTTGCTTGTATGCAATCCCTTGATCTGATTCAACTCCTGCGCGCTGTAGTTGACCAGGCCGCGCGCAAACTCCTGATCGTTCAGATCCACACAGCGCACGCAGTCGCCGACCCCAAATGCACCTCTGATTTCTTTAATGCCGGACGGCAGCAAGCTCTTTCCCTTGTGCACCACGGCTTCATGCGCTCCGGAATCGACCACCACATCGCCCGCTGGTTTAAGGTTATAGGCGATCCAATGCTTGCGGTGCGTCAAGCGATTTTGGTCAGCAAGAACCAAAGTACCGGTTTGCTCGCGGGGGTCGAACACTCTCTGGATCGCGCCGCCACCGAGCCCGCTGGTAATAATCGTTGGAATTCCCCCGGCAGCGGCTTCCTCGGCGGCGGCGATTTTGGTCGCAATTCCGCCCGTACCGAGAACACTGCGGCTTGACCCTTCAATGGTCACCTTCGTTCCCTTGACGTCTTCGATGAGCGCAATCAACTGCGCATTCGCGTGCGCGCGGGGATCGCGATCGTACACGCCTTGTACGTCGCTCAGGATCACCAACAGATCGGCGCCAAGCAGAGTCGCCACGAGCGCTGATAAATGATCGTTGTCGCCGAATTTCATTTCTTCCACGGCCACCGTGTCATTCTCGTTCACAATTGGAATGATCGATGATTCCAAGAGCATCTGAAATGTATGCTTGGCATTGATATAGCGCTGCCGATTGGCCAAGTCTTCGTGCGTCAACAACACTTGCGCGACGCTTTTGTCGAACTTCGAGAAGTGGCGTTCGTAGAGCGCCATCAGTTTGATTTGTCCAACGGCGGCGAGGGCCTGTTTTTCTTGAATTGTTTTCGGCCGCTCGGTTCGCCCGAGGCGCGTCATGCCAGCCGCCACGGCGCCGGAGCTCACAATGACAAGTTGCTTTTTTGCCGAATGTAAGTCCGCCAACTCGCGCACCAGCCCGCGAAGCCTGGACTCTTCGATCCCTTCGCGCGACGAAAGAATTTGGCTGCCGACCTTGACGACCACGCGGCGCGCCCGGCGTAAGATATCGTTCTTATATTCCAGCGGCGTCATGTCTCGTCTCGGTTTGCTTGAGCGCTGCGATTTTTCGGCCAACGGTTTGTACGAGCGCCTGAATGCCTTCCGTCGTTGCCGCGGAGATCAGATACGGCGGACGATATGGCTTCGGAAGTTCTCTTGCGACCGCCTGGGCTTGCTCTCGAGCTTCGGCTAAATCGATCTTATTTATGACCACAATCTGTGGCTTTTGTGCCAAGGCCGGATCAAAAAGCGCCAACTCATGGTTGACGGTTCGCCAGTCCTTCAGCGGATCGTCAGAGTTGATCTGCGATCCGTCGATCAAATGAATCAATAAGCTCGTGCGCGTGACGTGCCGAAGGAATTTGTGTCCCAAGCCGTGGCCTTCATGGGCGCCTTCGATTAAACCTGGAATATCGGCAACGACGAAGCTTTTGTCATCATATCCGACGACGCCCAGATTCGGCACGAGCGTGGTAAACGGATAATCGGCAATCTTCGGGCGCACAGACGAAATCACAGAGATCAAAGTTGATTTGCCGGCATTGGGCAAGCCGATGATGCCAACATCCGCCAATAGACGGAGCTCGATGTCGAGCTCACGCTCCTCTCCGGGCTCGCCGGGTTGAGCGAAACGCGGGCTACGATGGGTCGATGAGACGAAATGCGCGTTGCCCTTGCCCCCTCGGCCGCCGGTCGCAACAATTACGCGCTCACCAGCGGCTTGCAGATCGCCGATCAGCTCACCCGTTGTTGCGTCACGGATGATGGTTCCGACCGGGACTTTGATGATGCGGTCGTCGCCGCGGTGCCCGTGACAGTCGCTGCCCATGCCATGTTGCCCGCGGCCGGCTTTGTAGAGCTTCTGGTAACGCAGATCGAGCAATGTCGTGAGTTGAGGATCGGCAACGGCGATGACGTCACCGCCGTTTCCGCCGTTGCCGCCGCTCGGGCCGCCGCGCGGAACGAATTTCTCGCGGCGAAAACTGACGCAGCCGCGCCCGCCGTCCCCGGCGATGACGCGAATTTTGACTTCGTCAATGAATTTCATGCGAAAAACTACTGAGTGGCCCGATGCCGGTCTCACGAGCGCAGTTGTTCTCCATCATATTACCACGCGTGTCGATTTCCGCCTTTGCTTATGTTCTTCTCTTCCGCGGACAAAAAAAAAGCCCCGAAGAGGGGCTTTGGCCAAGCAACGCTCGCTATTATTGAGCTGGCAGAACGGCGACGCGCTTCCGTAGCTTGTCCATGTGCTCATAGCGTACGATCCCGTCGATCAACGCAAAGAGAGTATAGTCACGCCCCATTCCAACATTCTTGCCTGGATGAATACGGGTTCCGAGCTGGCGCACTAAGATATTTCCTGCGCGCACGGACTCGCCGCCGAATACCTTTACGCCCCGGCGTTGCCCTTGACTGTCGCGGCCATTACGGGAACTGCCACCGGCCTTCTTGTGTGCCATAACTTGCTCCTGATTCAGGCTTCGATCGCAGTAATTTTCAAAGCCGTCTGATATTGCCTGTGGCCATACTGGCGGCTATAGCCTTTGCGCCTTTTCTTTTTAAAGACGATAACCTTTTTTGCGCGCGCCTGTCCCACGATTTCGCCGGTGACTTTGGCATTGGCGATCAGCGGCGCACCGATTTTGACCTCGCCGTTGCCGCCGATAAACAAAACATCCGCGAGAACCACCTTCGCGCCGATTTCGCCAGCGAGTTTTTCGACCTTGACGATATCGCCTTCGGAAACGCGGTACTGCTTACCGCCGGTTCTAATTACTGCATATTTCATGGGATTTTGCTGAAACTAAATTTTTAAAGGAAAACCCCGACAAAGTCAACTAAACCGGCATGGTTCGAACATAACCATTTTTTGAGACCACGTGGCGTGGCGCCCGGGATGATCGACTGCCGTATCTTAAGAACAGGCCATTGCCTGCGTGGTTTGTCATCAGCCATAAATTGAGACGTCCGCGACCGCCGGCGCGTCGCAGAGCCGAGTTCGGAAAATAATTTCCGCGCATGCTTGACACGGGTAGTTCGAACATCATATATCGTGCTACGATTGTATCGAATCACGATATGGCAAGCCGAACCAAGGTTCCAGATTTCAAGGCGATGGCGGAATTGCGCTACCAGATCCGCCGCTTTCTGCGCTTCAGCGAAAACGCTGCGCGACAGGCTGGCATTGAACCGCAACAGCATCAGCTGTTGCTCGCGATCAAGGGATTGCCCAATGAACTGAAGCCCACGGTCGGAGCTCTGGCCGAACGGATGCAACTGCAACACCACAGCACGGTGGAGCTTATCGATCGCCTGGTGGAACGGGGCTTTGTGTGCCGTTTGCGCGCCGCCGATGATCGGCGCCAGGTGCTGGTAAAGCTAACGCGGAACGGCGAAGAGTTTTTGCATAGTCTTTCTTTCCACCACCTTGAAGAGTTGCGGTCGACGGGTCCAAAGTTTGTCAAAATCTTACAGCGCTTAATCGAAATCGACGACTTGGCTGACACGGAAAACCCATCACAAGCGAAGCTGCGGCCGTCGCGGCACAAACCAGGAAAGGAAAAAAAACATGGCTGATCAGAGCAGTTCCGCCCAGGAAGTCCTGCTGGATATCCGAGTCGCGGAGGCCTCCCGCCTCTACAAGCTTTATCTGAATCAGGAAAAGAAAATACTCGGATCCACCGCCGTAATTCTGTTTCTAGTCGTCTGGGAGCTTGTCGGAAATGTTTTTCAATTGATCAATCCGATGTTCATGAGCGCTCCTTCGCTTATCGGAAAAGCCGCGTTCCAGCTTTTTGCCTCCGGGGAGATCTATAATGATCTGTATATCAGTGGCGTCGAGCTGTTCTGGGGGTATATTCTTTCAGCCGCGGTTGCGGTGCCGTTTGGCATCGCCATCGGCTGGTACAAAAAAATGAGCTACATATTTGATCCTTTTGTGAACGCTATGAACGCGACTCCCCGCGTAGCGCTGCTGCCCTTGGTCATCATCTGGTTGGGAATCGGCATTCTTTCCAAGGTCGGAATTATCTTTCTCGGCGCGGTCTTCCCGATATTGATCAATACCCGCGACGGGGTTAAGACTACGCCCGCCAATTTGCT
>DATIEH010000341.1:0-2672 GCA_035455905.1 Binatia bacterium
TCGGAGCTCGTCAGCGAGGCGAAGAAAGCCGACCTAGAGATCGCGCCGGTGGACGGTCCAACAACGGCGAAGACATTCAACAGTCTCTATGATCTGCCGCCTCCGCTGATCGCCAAACTCAAGGAGCTGCTCGTCCCGAAGCGGTAAATGGAGAAAAGCAGTTCAAACCGTTCAACAGAGTCCTAGGAGAGATCGACTGAATGAAAAAAGTGGTCGTGACCGGCGGCAGTGGCAGGCTCGGGCAATTCGTCATCCGCGAATTGCTCGCGCACGGTTATCAGGTGTTGAGTTTGGATCGAGTTCCCCCGCGGGAAAAATTATGTCCGACTTGGATCGTGGACTTGCGTCACTCGGGCGATTTATTCGAAGCTCTGAACGGCGCTTACGGGGTTATTCATCTCGGCGCCTATCAAGCGCCGAACCTGGCGCCGGATACCGAAACGCTGGGTAACAACGTGTCTGCGACTTACAACGTGTTGCGCGTCGCGGCCGACACCCACACCGACAGAGTCGTGATTGCGTCGAGCACGGCGGCATTTGGCTTCATTTACGCCAAAAAACTTTGGGCGCCGGAATATTTGCCACTCGACGAAAAGCATCCCTCGTTGCCACAGGACTCTTATGCTTTATCGAAAGTCCTCGGCGAGCAGATCGCTGACTCTATCGCATCTGTGCGCCGAGAGATGACGATCAGCAGCCTGCGTTTTCCGGGAGTCAATTTTGATTTGTCGTACGAAAGCTTCAGGGAGCGCTGGCGCAATCCGCAAACGCGCGCCAGCGGATTTTGGACCTATATCGATGCGCGGGATGCGGCGACCACTTGCCGGTTGGCGCTGGAAGCCAAGTTCACCGGGCATCAGGTGTTTATCGCAGCGGCGCCGAACAATTGCATGATTCAACCGACGGCGGAGTTGATCAGAAAATACCTGCCGCGAGGTGCTCGGATAAGAAAAGCTGCCGGCTCGCACTGGAGCTGTGTGGATTCGACCAAAGCTCGGCGCATTCTCGGATTCAAACCGGCGCATGTCTGGCAAAAATATTACAAAGCCGATCCGGCGCAGTTGAGTTAGTGCATAGGTCGACACTCAGGTTGCTAAGTCTGATACAAAATAAGCCGAACCTTGTTGGTGGTGACTTACGACGGTGTCTCATACCGCTATAAAATTTGGCATCTTCGATTGGATCGACCGCAATCGATCGCCAATCGATGAACTATACGAGCAGCGCTTGAAGCTCATCGAAGCTGCCGATCAGAACGGTTTCTACTGTTATCACATCGCCGAGCATCACGGCTCGCCCCTCAACATGACGCCTTCGCCGAATGTCTTTTTGGCCGCCGCTGCCCAGCGTACGGAAAGCATTCGACTGGGCACGCTTGTCTACGTGTTGCCGGCTTACAACCCTCTCCGATTGGCTGAAGAAATTTGCATGCTCGACCATTTGACTCGAGGAAGATTGGACGTCGGCGTGGGGCGCGGCATCTCGCCCATCGAGCTCTCGTTTTTCAATATCGAAGCTGCCGACGCGCGCGAGATGTTTCGCGAGTCGCTCGAAGCCGTGGTGGGAGCATTATCCACAGGAAAACTGTCCTACGCCGGCCGTTACTTTTCTTTCCAGGATGTTGAGCTTCGGATTGAACCTTATCAGCGTCCTTATCCGCCGCTCTGGTATCCGACCAACAGCACCGAATCGATGGAATGGCTTGCGCGGGAGGGACTGCATACCGTCGTGCACTACCAATCCATGCCGGTCATCCGGGGACTTTTTGATTTGTATCAGCGTCTCTGGAATGAGCATCGGGACGACGCTCAGCGGCTGAATGGTCATGTGACGGAACCGATCTATGGTATTTCGCGGCACGTGTATATTGGCAACACCGACGCGGCAGCATGGGAGGACGCGAAAGCGGCGCTGGCGGACTTCAACGAGAACACCAGTTATCTGCAATCGCGGCGAGGTGACAACAAACGAAAGGACTATCTCAACGATTTCGAGGCGCGCCGCGCCGAAGGTCTCTATATTGCCGGATCGGCCGACAGCGTACGCGAACAGGTGAAACAGCATCTGGAAATCACCGGGAGCAATTACTTCGTCGCTTCGTTTGCCTTTGGCAATTTGAGCCACGAACAAGCCATGAATTCGCTGCGACTCTTCGCCCAGGACGTTATGCCGGCCTTCAAGGCGTAGTGGCAGCGTTGACGCCATTTTCACGGTCTGTTATGCGGGTCGCGAAGGAACAAGCGGCTTCAACCGAGGAGGAAATATGTCGGCTCGAATCAGACACTTGGCGCTCTATACCGAGAACCAGCAAGGAATGGCGACGTTTTACAAAACCGTCTTCGGCATGAAGCGGATCACAGAGAGCTTCAATCAGCCCAATCACGGTCATATCAGCGATGGTGTCATCGGCTTGGCTGTCTTGCGGAGGCGGCCGGGTTTTCACGCGGCGCTGGATCACTTCGGATTCGAGGTGGACGATGTCGGCAGCGTCCTCGAAAAACTCAAGAACAAATATCCGAAGGTTCTGGTTACAAAAGGGTTGGAGCAGGTCGCGTTCGCGGTGTTCCGTAGTCATGACCCGGCGGGAACGCAATTCGATATTTCATGGAAGCAGCACCCGAAGGTACAGGAAGGTTATAAAGACGACGGCTGGGAGCAGGCCAGGCAAATCA
>DATIEH010000342.1:0-2888 GCA_035455905.1 Binatia bacterium
CGACGCTCGAAGAGATTCTAAGTCACCATCCGTCTGGCGCGATTCTCATCGTCGGCCATGCGCTTACGAATCAAATGATTCTGCGCGCAATTTTTCATCTCAACATCGAGCAGACGCTTTCGATCGAGCAAGCCAACGACGAGCTATATCTGATTGAGATTCATTCTGGAAATCCTCCCCGCCTGTGGAAACTGATCACGGAATCGAATATTGGCGATCTGTAAAACCCGCGACGGGCTCTTGGCCGTCATATCTGCCGATGAAGAGCCGCTTTGGCTGCATTTGCTCATCTGTCCAGAATTAGCGGAGGTTTTATGAACGCTCAAACGAATTCACAAGCGCCTGCTTCACATCATACGACCACGCCGCGACGCGTGCTTATCGTCGGCGGCGTAGCCGGCGGCGCTTCATGCGCGGCGCGACTGAGGCGGCTTGACGAAACCGTCGAGATTCTCATGATTGATCGCGGCCCCTACGTTTCGTTCGCGAACTGTGGGCTACCCTACTACGTCGGCAACGTCATTTCCGATGAACGGAGGCTGCTGGTCGCGTCGCGCGAGATGTTTCACGAGCGCTTCAATATCGACGTGCGCACCGATACCGAGGTTACGGCCATCGATCCGAATGCCTGCACGATTACCACACGCGACGTCCGCACGGGCAGCGTCGGCACAGAGCGCTACGACGCGCTCGTCCTGTCGCCGGGCGCAGCGCCGATCCGTCCGCCGCTGCCGGGCATCAATCTGCCTGGCGTTTTTGCGGTACGCACGATTCCCGATTCACGTCGCATCCGTTCGTGGATTACTGAACATCATGCCAAGACTGCGGTTGTCATCGGCGGCGGATTCATTGGCTTGGAGATGGTCGAGAATTTGATTCATCGCGAATTGTTCGTAGCTATCTTGGAGAAACTACCCCAAGTCATGCCGCCGCTGGACCCCGAGATGGCGGTGCCGCTGATGAAGCATCTCGCTGATAAGGGGGTGCGACTTCATATGGGCGACGGGTTTGCAAGTATCGAGGAACGCGACGGTGGCGGATTGCTTGTGATCGCCGAGAGCGGCGCCCGTTTGCCCGCCGATCTGGTGATCCTGGCGATCGGCGTACGGCCCGAAACCATGCTTGCGAAGAACGCGGGTCTCGAGATCGGCCCGCGCGGCGGCATTGTGGTCGATGCGCAGATGCGTACTCGTGATCCGAAAATCTGGGCGGTGGGCGACGTCGTTGAAGTGCAGGATGTGCTTACGGGACAAGAAACGGTCCTGCCGCTCGCCGGACCGGCGAATCGACAAGGAAGGGTTGCGGCCGAATCGATTGCTGGGCGCGCAACGCATTTTCGTGGCGTCCAAGCAACCGCCGTCGTTGGCGTGCTCGGTTTGACCGTCGCATCGACCGGGGCGAGCGAAAAGGGACTACGGCGCGCCGGTGTCACTAATTTTGAAAAAGTCTATCTGCACCCGGGACACCACGCCGGCTATTATCCCGGCGCGCATGCGATCCATTTAAAGCTTGTCTTCTCGGTCCCTGACGGTCGTATTCTCGGCGCTCAAGCTGTAGGTCTCGAAGGCGTCGAGAAGCGCATCGATGTCATTGCGACCGCCATTCAGTTCAACGGCACCGTGCACGATCTCGCCGAGGCCGAGTTGTGTTACGCACCGCAGTTCGGCGCGGCAAAAGATCCGGTAAATCTCGCCGGCATGCTGGCTGAGAACGTTCTGAAGGGCGATATGCCTTTGGCGGATTGGGCAGCGCTCGCGCAGGCCGATGCTTTGCTGCTGGACGTCCGCGAACCTGACGAGTTTGCTCAGGGCCACCTTCCGAATGCGATCAACCTACCGCTCTCACAGCTACGTTCCCGCTGGAGCGAGCTGCCGCAGGACAGAGATATCTGGATTTGCTGCGCTGTCGGTCAGCGGGCGTATTACGCCTTGCGCTTTTTGAACCAGCGCGGATATCGCGCACAAAATCTGTCCGGAGGCTATGCCACATACAATGCGCTCAAGGCCGCCGCACTCGTTCTGTAGGGACGGCGGCACTCATCGAGCGCATCTCACCTTCGCTCGCGAGCTCGTGTGCTTGGTTTCTGAGAAGCGGACGAATATCTCCTCTGAAGCCGATCATGACGACGTTGGGGTTATCGATGCAATGCTTTTTGAAAAAGGCGATAAACTCTTCACGCGGATTGCGAGAAGACAAGAAAACCTGAAGGGAATTTTTGAATTCAACAAGCCTGCCCTCGGTACTTCTCTTTCGTGTTCTCGTCCGCAAATCGAGGCAGATAGAGCAGTCGAATAACCGTTTTTAACGCCACTTCTCTGCCGTTCTGCCCGACAATGATGACGTCATAAAGTGCCATCGCTGAGCTTACCTGTATACAGTCGAATATTGCCGGAATCCTGTTTTTCTCCGCCGGATCCATCGAAACGTACCGGCCGGCGACTTGTTTGCGGACATCATCTTCGAGTCCGCCGAAGAAGATGACCTTTGTCTCGTTAAAGATGCGCTCTTGATGCTTTCTGAAATACTTTAACCCGTACCATCTCTGATCAAGCACTGCGCCTTCTCTTAGATTGGTCTCAATAACTTTCTGCGCGCTGGTGACGACGTCTTTGGTCGTGTCTTCAAACGAAACCTGGGATTCTGTGCCCTTCCCCAGATTCCCGGCTGTTCTGTTCTCGAGACAATTTTGTCCACGGTCGAAGCCCGCACGGCCCGCGTCGGAATGTCTAGCGAGCTCAGAGGTGCTACATGAAACCGATACGATAACGGCGAGTGCCCAAACGAATTTAGTCTGACCGAGGTTCATGTAGGCTGCTAACCGTATAGATCACCAATCATTACGATGCTTGCGTAAGGCGAAAACGGGAAGACATAGTTTCAACCTAGCC
>DATIEH010000343.1:0-3246 GCA_035455905.1 Binatia bacterium
TCAACAGTATTACATTTTTCGGACCGCTGGATATATGGATTCACAACTTTCGCGCGGGTTATCTGTACATTTGCATCGGTGCCATCAGTTTTCTCGTCATCACCGGGAACGCTCTGCGCCGAACCGAATCCGAGCTCGACCGTCTGCGTTTGCGCGTGATGTTCGTGGGCGCGCTCTTGGGATTTTTTATACCCGGCGCCGCAACGGTTTTGACGAGCTCCTATCAATTTCAGATTCCCTATAACCTGGCGCTCGTGCCAACGATCTTCTTTCCAGTTTCAGTCGCTTACGCGCTCTTGAAGTATAGCCTTTTCGACCTTGGTAATGCTTTGCGGTTGGCGCTGAGCAGATTTGCCCTTTTGACGTTATTAGTGGCGATCTATGCCGTCCTCGCTCTGCTCATTGCGCCCTGGATCGGCGATTACGCGAAAGATCCGCTTGTACCTTTGTTTTTTTCCGTCCTCGTCGTCATTGTATTCAACCCCTTGCTGCGCTGGTTGGAGGGCATCGTCGATCGCTATATTTTCCGTCAGGATTATGATTCCGCGACCGTACAGGAAGAAATAAGTCTTTATCTGCGCAACCTCGACTCTGCCACCTCTTTGGCGCAAGGCTTCATCGACCGAGTTACGCGCTTTCTCGAAATCGAAAGTGCCATCGCGATCTATCGACACAAGCAACCGGTCGCACATCTGGCCGTAGCGACCGGCTCCGCTCTGACCATTCCCAAGCAGATCATCGCCGACAGGGACGGCCTTCGAGAGCTCTGGCCCGGCGATGATTACCGCGCCGTGGCCCGGGCGGAGGTCCCCAATCATCCCTCGTACAAAGAAAGCCGCACTGCAGTTCTGGGCGTATTCGAGCGTTGGAAAGCAGAGCTGCTCATGCCGCTGGTTTACGAGCGCGAGGTGCGCGGTGCCGTCGCTTTCGGCACACGTCGTTCCGGACGGGAATACAGCGCCGAGGATTACCGATTGTTGGGGACTCTGGTTCAACAATTGGCGCTCTCACTTGAAAACGGTCGCCTTTACGAGGAGTCTCTTCAGGCCTACCGGCGCGTGGAAGCGAGCAATCGAAAATTGATCGAAATGGACCGCAGAAAGAAAGACTTTGTCGCCAACATATGTCACGAATTACGCACGCCGATCAGCACCATTATTGGGTTTGCCGAAGTTTTGCGGGACCCCAATTCCAAAGCAAACCCTCGCGATATTTTGAATCGTCTGGTCAATAACGGCCAAGAGCTTTCGGATCTCATGGACAATCTGATGAATTTTTCCCGGATGGAATCAGATGCGGGTTCCGCCCAATTCGAGCTCGTAAAGCTCCGCGAGATTCTTGCCGCTCTGGAAATGATGACCCAGAGACTCATCCGCGAGCGACCCATTGAATTCGGCATCCACATCGAGGCGCCGGTCGAAACGATCGAAAGCGATGGGCAAAAACTGCAGCAGATTTTGGTGCAGCTCCTGACCAATGCGCTCAAATTCACTGAAAAAGGCAGGATTGAACTCTCGATTCGCACACGAACACACGACAGCGAGCAATATTTGGAGATCGCGGTTGCCGATACGGGGATTGGCATTAGACACGAAGATCAGAAAGTTATATTCGAAGATTTCCGCCAGCTCGACGGCTCGTCGACTCGTCAGTACGGCGGTACGGGACTGGGACTGGGGCTGTGTAGAAAATTGGCGGCTGCACTGGGCGGAGAAATTCGTGTGGCGAGCGAGCTTGGCGTCGGTAGCGTTTTCAGCTTGCTTTTGCCGATTAGATCTTCGCCGCCGAGAACAGAGGCGGTCTTCGAAGCGGAACCTCAGCTACTGCACTGATTGCACACGTTGGTGTGTTGTCGTAGTGAGAGTTATAACGGTCTGACCGCTCGCGAGATTTCGAAAAGGAAGATAATCATGAACCCGGAAGATTTTTTACACGAGCTTCTGCTCCCGGTGCACGAATTTTGTCGTACGTTGGATGCTCATCCCCCGGCCTACAGCTATATTCCGCTGCAAACCGACGAACAGCGCATTCGGGTAATGCAGAGCCGGCTTTTCAATGAGCTCAGAGCCGCCGAGCTCTTTGGCACCTGGTTAAAAACCACCCCGGAGCTGGACGTCAAAGCGACCATGGCAGAATCAGCGCACGAGGAGATGAATCATGCACAGCTCTTGTCAAAGCGGATTCGCGATCTCGGCGGCCAGCCATTCGATTACAAGCCTCTACCGGCCCAAATTGCGATGTTCAATGCCATGGAGGGCTTGAACGACACGTGCGAGCGCGTTGCCGGTCTATCCCTCGCCGGCGAGACGGTAGCGAATTATTTGATTCAGATGTGCCTCAAGTCGGCCGATGTTCCGGAATGGATCAAGCAGCCTTATCGGAAAATTACCGAGGATGAAGAAGGCCACGGCAGCGTGCCGCAAGAGTTTCTCAAGCGCTATGCCACGACCGACGACCGACAGGACCGCGCCCGCCGCGCCGTGGCGATGCGCATGGTGTTGTTCCGGGAGTATCTCGCGAGCTTGGATCGCTGGGCGATGGGAACCGACCGATGGTAGAATTCGGCGGCAGATTTTCTAAGGAGTCAGTATGAAATTACTATTTTTCGATGACTTCAAACTAGGCGTATTGCATGGAGACTCCGTGATCGACGTATCGGACGTCGTCCGCGAGGTGCCGCACACCGGCCCGCACGACCTGATCAACGGCTTGATTGAGCGTTTCGATGCTTATCGCAGCACATTAGAAAAAGCGGCCAGCGGCAAGAGCGTGCCGCTCGGAGCCGTGCGAATCCGGCCGCCATTGCCGCGTCCGATCAATATCGATTGTATGGCGGTCAATTACATGGAAGACGGCACGCGCAAGGAGCCGGCTCCCATCAATGCTTTCCACAAGTCGCCGACCTGCATTATCGGCGATGGCGACACCATGATTCTACCCGATGTGCCGGCCGCCATATTTGAAGGCGAAGCCGAGCTCGCGGTCGTCATCGGCAAGCGCGCGGATAACGTTTCCGCGGCCGCGGCGATGGAGTATGTTTTCGGCTATGTCAATTTCATCGATGGTTCGGCGCGTGGCTTGCCGCCCGCCGGCAACACCTTTTACCAAATGAAATCGCGCGACACCTTCGGTCCAATGGGCCCCTATCTGGTTACTGCCGACGAAATAAAAGATCCGCATAACCTTCAAGTGCAACTTTGGAACAACGGCACGCTGATGCAAAATTACCATACCAGCGACATGGCG
>DATIEH010000344.1:0-2113 GCA_035455905.1 Binatia bacterium
GCGCCTTTCCAGACGATCTCCTTGACCGGTGCCTGCGATCGATCGACTTTCTTGACCGGCAGAGGGGAGTTTTCCCGCCGACCGAACTCTTCCACCATTCCCTGAAGATTCGAATCGATCGCGAGGGCCAAGCGCTCGTAAGTTCCTTGAAGATTGATCAGCAGCGGGATCGGAGAGCCTTTGATCTTGCGAAACAGCACAGCCGGATAGTTCGCGTAACGTCCATCGGTGCGCATCTGGTCCACGATCGCAGTAGCTTCGAATACAGGGTCGATCTCTTTTTCGACCACCATCAGTTGTTTCGGATCGTGCTCGATCAATTTTTGCAGGTAGCTGCGCAGGTCTTTGGGGGCGGCTAAAGCCTGCTCTGCCGCCGCATCCTCGCGCTGCGACGCCGACGTGAATGCTGGCTGTCGTGCCATATCGTCTTCTCCCTTCAAATCAAAACTTACTCGAGCGAATGAGCATGGCTAATGATTGAGCGACTCGAAAGCCTTTCTTGCAAAGCTCATATCTTCTAAATCCTCAGGCGTAAAGGGTTGTGTGATCTTGAGACTTTCCCGGTAAATATCGATTTCCTTTTGTACGAACTCACGGGGCTTGGTGCCGTCCTTGCTATAAACCGCCATCACCGTTGCTAAAGCGTGAGCGGCGACGTTGGAGTCGATTTTGTGGATCTTTAAAATGTAGTCGATCAACTCGCCATGGTTTTTTGGATCGCGCATGTAATTCATCGTCCGGAGCACGGCGCGAATCACCGAAACTCCCTTCGTCGGATTGGTCTTGAGCGTATCCGCGGAAGCTAACAAGCCAATGCCGCTAAGCGGCGAGTAATCCTTCGCTTCGGCGAGCCGGTTAAACGCTCTCCCCTGAGTTTCTTCGGCAAAAGGTGGAGGCAGCATTGCGGCAGCGAACTTCTTCGAGGTGAGGGCCGTGCGTGAGCTCTCCGTGCTTTGAGTATAGAAAAAATTCACGGCGGACGGATCGATACCATTGCCCTTCAGAATCTCGCGGGCGGCGATCGCGGTGGCGTCGGTGAGTGCGACGGCTCCCACTGATTTGCCGACGAGCTCGCGGACGGTTTTTATTTCCGGAACAGCCATCAGCGCAAAGGTCACGAACTGTTGAATGTAAAGCACGCGCTTGATCGGTAATCCCCGCATGGTGGCGGAGATGCCAGCGCCGACCGTGGTGGAGAAATCGAGCTCGCCGGCGACCAGCGCTGCGATCGCCGTCGGTGGCGACATGAGAACTAGATCGACGTCTATACCTTCGCGGGCAAAGAACCCTTTATCCTTGCCAAAGAAGAGGGGCATGGAAGTGAGGCTTTTGGTTGGAATATGAATGAGCGCTCGCGTGTTGATTTGCCCTGCCCAACCCGGCATTGGCAGTATCAGCAGAGCCGCATACAGACCGCCGGTAAGGTATGGTCCAACCTGCCGCAGTCTAATCGCCAAAGTATAACCTCCGCGGATTGTTGCTAAGCATAGCGCTCACGAGCTTGGCATCGAGATCTTTTCGTTTGCGAATCTTTTCGACCGCACCGGGATAGAAGCAATCGTGATGTGGAAAGTCAGACGCAAACACCAATGTCTCAGCGCCGACGCTTTCGGCGACGTAGGAAATGGCGTGCTCTTCGAGTTCGAAGGAAACAAAACATTGCCGGCGAAAATAAGTGCTCGGCCGCTCTTTCAAGTATGGCACCTCGAAACGATAATTTTCTGAATGCTCATCCATGCGCTCCAGCCAGTACGGCACCCAGCCACAGCCAGCCTCCATGAAGCCGACTCGCAGTCGCGGATGGCGCTCCAGTACGCCGCCGAGGATTAAACTCGCGGCTGCGGTCATCTGCTCCAGCGGATGAGCGTGCAAATGGAAGAGGCAGTAGCGGTTGAAGCGCTCCGCCCCCGCCGTCGGCAAGCGAATGCCGGTGCTGACATGAACCAGAGCCGGGACATTCAACTGTTCCGCCAAATCCCAAAGCGCCTCATATGCGGGATGATCAAGATTGCGGTTGTCCACCGGATGGGGCGAGATAAAAAGCCCGCGGTGGCCGAGCTTCGTGATGGCACGCTCGGCTTCAGCGAGTGCCAGAGTTGGTTCCTGAAGCGGA
>DATIEH010000345.1:0-3127 GCA_035455905.1 Binatia bacterium
CAATGTTGTTCTTTCATCCTGTTTGCCTTCCAGACCGAATGATTCCCCTCAATATCGAAAAGCATCGCGCTTGTCTAATGTTTGTCTCACGTCCGGCCGTTTGCTAACTTACTTCAGGCGATTATGAATGCGCGAGAAAAACTGAAGAACATTCGCGAGGAATTGAAGCAGACCTTTCTGGAGCGCAGCGACTTGATCGACGGCGCCCTCGCCGCCCTGCTCTCATCGCACCACCTGCTGATCATCGGGCCTCCCGGGACCGCTAAATCGATGCTCGCCGATGAGCTTTGCCGCCGCATCGAAGGGGCGAATTATTTCCAATGGCTGCTCACCCGCTTTACCACGCCCGAAGAAATCTTTGGCGCCGTCAGCCTCAAGGCTCTGGAGCAAGACGACTACCGACGCGTCACCAGCCGCAAACTGCCCGAGGCGCATATCGCCTTTTTGGATGAGATCTTCAAGGCCAATTCATCGATTCTCAACGCGATTCTTACTCTCATCAATGAGCGACTGTTTCACAACGGCAAGGAAATTAGCCGCGTCCCATTACTGACTCTCTTTGGCGCAAGCAACGAGTTGCCGGAAGAGGAGGAGCTGACCGCTCTTTATGATCGGTTTCTGGTGCGGTTCGTGGTCGGCTATATCAGCGAAGACTTCCGCTTCCTGCGCATGTTGGAATCGCAGAAGGCTCCCCAGCGAACCATCCTGACGTTGACGGAGCTCGAAGAGATGCAACAACAGGTGCGAAATGTTTCGCTTCCGGCCCACGTTTACCGAAGCATCGCCGACATTCGCCGTGAACTGAACAAAAAGAATGTCCAGGCTTCCGACCGGCGCTATCGCCAGACACTGCCGCTTTTGCAGGCCTACGCCTACCTCGAGGGCGAAAATGAAGTCTACGAAAAACATCTTTTTTTTCTCGAGCATGTTCTCTGGCGCGACCCGGCTGAACACGAGCCGGTGCGCAACACGATCCGCGAGCTCTTGTTAGGTTATGAGGAAGAGATCACTGAATTGCTCTACGAGTCGCGCGAGATTCGCGACTCCGCGCTGCAATCGGCCCGCACCAGCGACGAGCGTGCTCGCGCTTTGATCGAGCTCCACACCAAACTTAGAAACATTCTGGGAAAAGTCGATCAGATCATGGACAAAGCAAAGCGCCTGGGTCGCCCGTTAGAACGAGTCAACAGCGTGCGCAACGAGATCGAGCAACTACAAAAAGAAATGCTGGAGCAGTTCTGATGCCGCCGAGGCGTCCCCCGCGAGCGCCGGTCAAACGAGTTTTCGAGCCGCTCCCGAAGAATAGTTTTTGGATTCTCAACGATGCTTATGATCGGCGCGTCTGGCAGCAGCTGCGCGCCGACTCACCGTCGCTGCGCGAGTTGGAAGAGAAAGGCGCTGCTTTTCTACCTCATTTCGGATCCTTATTGCAGGATATTTTCTGCCTTTTGTTCAAGTACAACATAAATTATGTCGAGGAGCGCCTCGTGCTCGCCAGCGCGCTTCTCAATGAAAAATTTCTTCGTTCAATTCACCAAGGTGCGCAGTACGAATTCCTCCGCGAGCAAACCCTGCTCAACGAGGCGCATGCCGGACTGTCCACTTTGATTCTCGGCGAGCGGTTGTTAGCGCTCGTCCGCGAAGAAAAGCTTCTCACCCGCCGCGACATGCGCGACTTATGGGACATTCAGAAACAGGAAGAAATCGTCAGCCAGAAAATTGAGGAATACGAAAACGCCGATACCATTCCCGATGATCAAATGTCCGAGGAAGGAAAGAAGGCGCTCGAAAAAGCCAAGCAGCGCATGGGTGGCGAGGTTCAAGGTGCCGAGGCACTGCTCCGCCAGAAGACGCAACGCTTGAAAGAGGATCTGGAACAGATCGATGCCCAGGCGAAAAATCGTCTTCAGGCCGAAGCGATCAAAATCGCGCAAGAACTCGAAGACGCAACCGAAGAGACTGCAACTTGGGGAGATACCATCGGGACCGGACAGAGAACGCCGCCGGGGCAAAAGCTCGAGCTTGGCCGACGCCTCGCTGGCAACGAGAAACTCAAAAAGCTTGCCCGCATGGTTGGGCGAATGAAATTCAACGCGCTGGCCTTGCGAAAGAAAGTGTTTGAGCGCTCCAGTGAAGAATTGCTCGAAGTCGAGCAAGGCGATGCGCTTCATCGACTGCTGCCCCATGAGCTGCTCAGTTTGCATCATCCTGTGCTGCGCAAGGATTTCTACCGCCGCTTCCTCGACCAGGAGCTGATTCAGTATTCGCTCCGCGGCGTAGAAGAGAAAGGCAAAGGGCCGATGATCGTCTGTCTGGACGGCAGCTCGTCCATGTCCGGCGACAAGGAAATCTGGTCGAAGGCAGTTACTCTGACGCTCTTGGAAATCGCCCGCAAGCAGCGTCGCTTGTTTCGCTCGATCTGCTTCTCGTCCGCCGATACGCCTCTGCAAACCCTCGACATGAACGCCCGCGATCGTTATGAAATCGAAACCAAGGCGGTCATGGATTTGGCCGAATATTTTCCCGGGGGCGGCACCGATTTCCAAAAACCGCTGGATGCCGCCCTCGACTGTCTCCGCCAATCACGCTTCAAAAAAGGCGATATCGTCTTTATCACCGACGGCGAATGCCAGGTGGATCCCCAGTGGGCCGAGAATTTTCGCGATGAAAAAGAACGTCTTGGGTTCTCGCTCTTCTCAGTTCTCATCGATATGGGTCCGGCATCGCTCGGGACCTTAAAGGAATTCAGCGACCGCATCACCACCATCAAGCAGTTGACCGGCGAAGAGGCCAAGGATATTTTCGTCAAATTCTGAGTCGCGCGGCTGCGCGCGAACCGGGTTGAACCTGGATTGGTCCTGGAAATAAAAAGGCCCGCCTGGTTTGCGGGCCTTTTCTCGCTATCTAGTTGCCGGAAAAGCAATCGTGATTTCACGCACGCCGCATGTGTTTAGTGGCAGTCAATTTACTTGTTGCTCCGTTTTTTTCGCGGCCTTTTACGACAGGTTAGACAATCAATTTTCGCAGCCATTTTCTTCCTCCAGCCTCACAGCACACAGGGATACCATGCACCTTTTAGACGTCAACGGGGTGGATATCCTGTGGAGGCATCCATAGCGCTGTTTTT
>DATIEH010000346.1:0-6349 GCA_035455905.1 Binatia bacterium
ATTGTCACCGTGGTGCCGCGTGATTCTGACTGCGTCGCAACGGCTTTCGGCAAGTTCACTTTCCCGCCGGACTCAATCATTGCCGAACTGGTGATCATGAAAATAATCAGCAGCACGAGGAAAATATCCGTCAATGGAGTGATATTGATCTCGGCGACGATATCGGAACTGTCTTCGGTTCCGCCGATCGGTGTAATAGCCATGCAATCCTCACGCGCTCATGAGCTGGACAACTTTGGCGGCTTGGATGCGAAAGAGGCCCGTGAGCATCGAGATGCGGGTTTGGAAATAGTTATAAAAAATGACCGCAACTATTGCGACGCCGAGACCTAATGCCGTCGCCACCAAGGCTTCGGATATGCCGGCAGCGACGACGGCAAACCCGCCGGTTCCGGCGATCGCCATACTTTCGAAGGATTTGATGATTCCGACCACCGTGCCGAGCAGACCGATGAAGGGAGCGCTGCTTGCGACTGTGCCTAGGATCCAGAGATTTTTCTTCAATTTCTGAGTTTCTTCGAAGAGCGCTTCGCTGACGATGCTGTTGGCGGCTTCCAGGCGCGTGCTGCTTTCCCGTTCCAGGATGTGCAAAAAAATTCTGGCGACGGGCCAATTGGAGTTTTGTTTACAAATGGCAATCGCCAAATCGCGCTGCCCTTTCTTGACCGGTTCGAGAATGGATTCAGTGACTCGAAGCGTAATCGCACCGAGATTTCTGAGCGACCATAGACGCTCAAACACCACGGTCAAGCTGATGATCGATAGGAGAATCAACGGGTAAGTCGCTATGGCGCCCTTATGGATAATGTCGAGAAGATCAAGACCTTGCGGCTGCATGAAATTTCCTTCCGATGATCGGATGATGATTACCTTATAGCAAAATTATTGCAATGAACCCGGGCGGATTCAGACTGTCTCTGCGGGGATGGCTAGCCGCGCACGCCGATGGTGACGGTAAACTGCATGCGCAGAGGGGTGTCGGCCAGGTCTTTTAATGTCTCGGGGATCGGCGGGAATGGTGATGCACGCTTCATCGCCTCGACGGCGCTGGCATTCAGTCTCGCGTCGGTGGAATCCAGCACCTCCGAACGCGTGAGTCTACCCGCTTTGTCGAGGGTGAATAAGATAGCGACTTTTTGCACGCCGTTGACACCGTCAGGATACTTCCACACGGACTCCACTCGTTTCTTGAGCTGACTGAGATATTGATTGTAATCGGCGCTCGATAAACCCCTCAGTCCGGTTGTGCTGCCGCCGCCGCTGCCGGTTCCCGTACCGCCGCCGGTTACGCCTGTGCCGGTAGGACTGCCGCCGGGGACGCCATACGGGCCTAATCCCGTTCCTGTTCCTTTGAGAGCGCCGGGGATCTGCGTGCCCTCCTTGAGCGCCTTGATGCCGGGACCTTCTCCCGCGCCTTTGAGCGCTGCGATGGATTGCTGCTGACGCAGATCGAGATCAGCAGTATTGCTGGGTAGATTTGTCGGACTCTCCTTGGTAGGCAAGCGCACTAGTGAATCCGGTGATGTTTCTTTCACGTTTATCGATTCAGTGCGCGCGTCTGAACCCAAGATCTTTGGAGCGGGCAAAGGCGCTGGTGTCGGAGGCGGCGCGGTTTCAGCGGGAGTGTTGCTTGGAACCGCAGTTTCCATGGAGCCTTTATCCAATCTGCCGGTCCGCTGCGCGGGTGGTGTCGGAGTTCCCAGTTTTGGCATCGTGCGTGGTCCGCCGGGACCGCTGCCTGGACCAATACTCTTGTTCGGGGATGTGCCTTCTCTTGGTTCCAGTAGCTGGACGGAAATCGGTGTCTGTTCAGGTGTCACGATCGGCAACATCGCTGCGCGCAAGGCGAGCAACGCAAGCATCGAGTGAAACAACACCGAGGGGATGAGAAAAGGACTGCGAAATAGCGAGAGGACGCTAAAGTCTTCCCAATCAGCGGTGATCTGCTGCATTTTCGTCACCGGGAAGAGAAATTTTCGTCAATTCGGTCATCGCTGCGGGGAGCTCTTCTTTCTTTGAGAGTATTTCGAGTCCGACGGCACTGACGTCGCGCCGAACGAGGTGACCATTTTCATAATACGTCCATAAGTCCGCGACGCCGTCACCGTTGAGATCGCGTTCTTCTTTGAGAACGACCTCGCCATCTTTGCTGGCGTCGTAATAGATCCACAGATCAGTCCGGCCAGCGCCGCTCGTGTCTTTCTCGAGCTTGGCGAGTCGGCCATTCTGATAGATGGCGCGATAAGTGATACTTCCCAAGCCGGCCTCGTCACGCTCTTCGCGAATGATTTTGTCGTTATCGTAGAAATATATTGTATCGGGTCTGCCGAGTTGCTTAGTATCGACCTCACGGCGAACCATTTTGCCTTCTTTGAAGTAGCTCCAGGTATCGACGCGGCCGTCGCCTTTTGTTGACTCTTCTTGACGAATAATTTCACCGGGCTTTTGTGGATTATAATAAATCCACAAATCTGCGACGCCATCGCCGTTCAAGTCGCGCACTTCAACATTTTTAAATGGGCTCGGCGGCGGTTGGGCTACAGCCGGTTTGCCCAGCGATGCGATGACAGTGTTCTCGCCGGGAAGTTGCTTGGTGGATGATGGTTGGGCGGAGTCGCGTGACTGAGGCGTAGGGTTTGAAACGGGTTGCACGGGCGGCTCGGCTCCGGTGCTGCTATCACCGGCTTGGGCAATTTGATTTTCCAAGCCGCGCTGGCGTGCCAATTCTTGCTCAATGGCCGCTTCGAGCTGCTGATCTTTTTTCTGCTCGGTATAAATCTGATTATTAATCTGCCCGTAGTGGGAGTCGGCGGTGATCAACCCCGTAATCAGGCCAATGATCAAGCCGCCGCCGGCGCCATAGGGTCCAGCGAGGGACCCACCCATCGCGATTCCTTCCATTGCCTTGTTCCAGGCGTGCTGCCAGCGCTGCGAGCCGGTAATGTCGGGATTTTGAGGCGCTGACTGAGGGGCATTGGCGGAATTGGCAGGATTGGCAGGATTTTGCCCGGAGGACCCAGGCGGAGGCTGCATCGCCATGGGATCGCAGGCGTAGAGCACGACAACAATGTGCAGTAGCAGCAAGACACTGAATCGCTCTCTCATAGTACAACCTTGAAACGCGGATCTTACTTTATTTACCGGTCCAAAACCAATCCGGAAACGGCGTTGCTCGCGGGGCTCTGTATCGCGGTTGTGGTATCGAGAGCGCTTTTGAGCTCTTCCTCTATAGTCCTGAATGGCTTGGAAACCCTTGGCGGGTCAAGATTGTCCAAAGTCTCTTGCCCGACGATCTGGCCGCCTTTGAAAATGTAGCGAGCGGTAATTTTCCCCTGATAATTCTGATCTTCGAGCTGTTCAATCCGCTCGCCGTTTTGAAAATTTACCCAGACATCCACGCGACGATCACCGTTGGTATCCGCCTCTTGGGCAACAACCTGCCCTTTATCGTAAATGGTTCTAAAATCAAGGATGCCCGTGCTTTTTGTATCCCGTTCTTCGCGCACGAGTTGATTATCCTCAAAGTAGTAAACCGTATCCCATTTGCCGGTGCCTTTTGTGTCACGCAGCCGCTTGGTCACGCGGCCAACGGAAAAAAATTCGATCATATCCATACGGCCGCGATGCGCGGTATCCTCCTCTCGGCGGATGACCTCGTCACCGCGGAAGTAAACGACTCGGCTAACTTTGCCGTCGCCCTGAAGATCCTCCTCCTGTTTGATTAAGCGACCATCCTGGTAATAGCCCCAAAGGTCGATTTTGCCGGTATGTTTGCGATCGACCTCTTTGCGCACCAATTGGCCGTTCTCAAAGTAAGAAAAAGTATCGGGCTTGCCGTCTCCGTTGCTGTTTTCTTCAATCCGGACAACCTTGCCATCTTTGTAAAAAGCCCGCCGCTGTCCAGTACTCGCGGTATTCCCCGACTCCTCGCTCCGCACCGGTTGCCCGTTCTCGTAATATACCCATAAGGTCGGCTGGCCAGAATGGTTTGTATCTTGACCTTTGCGCTCAACTTCGCCTTTGCTATTTAGATAGAGCCAAGTGTCGATCTGCCCGTCATTTTTGCTGGCGATTTCTTGACGTACCGGTCTTCCCGATTCGTAGTAAGTGATCGTATCGGGTTTACCGTCAAAATTGACGTCTTGCTCGAGCCGCTGGATTTGTCCATTAGCATCATAATAAATCCAGCGATCCATTTTGCCATCGCGATTGGTATCTTGCTCTTGACGCGTCACGCTGCCGCGCTCATCGTAGTAAAAACTTGCGACCGGCTGCTGCGCATAGCCGGGTGCCACTGCCGTGAGCAGCAGTAGCGTGGTCAAACAGCAAATCCCAGATTGGGTCATCGCTCATCCTGGAAAGCAGAGCGCGTGATCCGAGCTTACGAGTTCGACTTGTTTTTGGAGTCGTGCAGAGCTTGTGGATTGTCGGCCGGAGTAGTCTCGGCATCATTGATCGCCTTCTTAAATCCGCGGATGGCTTCGCCGAGCGACTTGCCGAGCTCAGGAAGTTTGCTCGGGCCGAAGACCACGAGGGCCACGATAAAAATTACGATCAATTCTGGGGCGCCAAGACTGCCGAACATACGTCACCTCCGGCGGCAAAAATCACGCTACGATACAGGGTAAGGCTTGTCAATCTAGGCCGAGCGGTGCGTTGCACGCACTGACTCACCGGGGAAGTGCTTTATGCCTTGCAAATCGACGGTTCTCAGGTAAACCTGCTCGTTAACCTCCTGTGAGCTTGTCCATTGCCGCGCGCCGAAACGATCGCCGATTCCCCTGATGCCCGCTCTTCCGGCGACCTTCTACATGATTGGCTGCCATGGCTCCTGACGGCGGGAGTTACTTTTATCCTGCTCAATCAATTGGGGAGCGCAGCACTTTTCGAGCCCGACGAAGGTCGCAACGCCGAAAAGGCTCGGGAAATTCTCGTGCTGAACGATTGGGTTACGCCGCACGAGAATTTTTACCCGGTTCTGGACAAACCCATTTTCTTTTATTGGCTGATCGCGGTTTCCTATAAGCTCTTCGGCGTGTCGGAATGGACGGCTCGCCTGCCTTCGTTCTTGGCTGCCCTCGGTTGCGTCGTGTTGGTCTATCGTTTTGCTCGGTCTCATTGGGGACGTTGGGCGGCGTTGTGGAGCGCGCTGGTTCTCGTGACAAGCGTTGAGTTTTTTGTTCTCGCGCGGATCGTAATCTTCGATATGCCGCTTACTTTTTTTTTAACCGTTGCTCTATTGGCATTCTACGAAGCCCAGCATAGCGAGAATCGTCGCCGATGCGCCGCTCTATGGCTGGCGATGTATCTCGCTCTCGCCGTGGGGACTCTCATCAAAGGCTTGGTCGCGCTCGTCATTCCTGGGATGGTGTGCTGTCTTTTTATTTTGCTGCGGCGACGGTGGCACGTCTTACGCCGAATGTATCTGGTTTCCGGGGTTGGTATTTTTATTGCCGTCGTCCTCCCGTGGTATCTTCAGGCCGACGCGCGAAACCCTGGATACCTCTATTATTATCTATGGGCGGAGCATTTCGGCCGATATACCACTGCGACCTTCGATCGTTCGGAGCCATGGTACTATTTCATTGTCGTTGCCCTGATTGGTTTCTTTCCATGGACGGTTGTGCTTCCTTGGATGATCAAAAATCTTTGGCACAGAAGTTGGGATGACAAAACATTATACCTCGTGATTTGGGTATGCGTGCCGCTGTTGTTTTTTTCCGCTTCCAATTCAAAGTTGCCGCATTACATCCTGCCGATCTTTCCTGCCGTTGCCATACTGGCGGGCGCAACCGTGGTTGGCTTGTGTGAAAAATCCGCAGCCAAATTGCGAATAGCCCTATCTCTAGTCTGGGTAGTGCAGACCGCGAACGGTCTGTATTTGTTGTTTGGATCGTTTTATCCGAGGATCTTGGCGCATCAAATTCGCGATCGGTTTATCGGCATGGCGGAGATGCTTTGGGTTTATGCGATAGGTTCACTGCTGATCCTGGGTTATATGGCGACCAGAAGTATTCACGATGCGCGAGTGCGCCCAAGCCTCATTTACCTTGCGCAGCTTGTTGGCTTGGGCGTCTTCCTTGTGTTCTTTACGCAGATGATGGTTTCAATATCGCCGGATCGGTCCGCTAAAACGACTGCGTTGGCGGCATTGGCTCAGCTACGGACGGGAGCGCAAGTCGTTTTTTTTGAGACGTATATGTCAGGAATGCCTTTTTATCTCCACAGTGAGCGACCGATTTGGCTGATTACGCACGATAACAAAAAGCGCACATTTCTCGGAAACTACCATGTCATCGGCAAACGGCAGGATCCGTTGACGCCATGGGGAAAAGCGATCTTCAATCTG
>DATIEH010000347.1:0-3434 GCA_035455905.1 Binatia bacterium
CGTCGCGTAGCGGTCGGAAAACCGAGTCGCGCGCACATAAAAATAGAGCGTGATCACCGAGAGCGCCACCAGGACCACGCTGTAAGCCGTCGCCAGACCCGTGTTGAACTCCAGCGCCATGGAATCGTAGACGCGACTGACAAACACTTTGATATTGGCAGGAGTTCCCTGCAAAACCGGAGTTTCAAACGAACGCAGACCGCGCAGGAAATTCAACACAAAGGCGGACAAGAATGCTGGGACCGCCAGGGGAAACGTGATCTTCAGCATCGTGTGCACCGGTTTGCTGCCCGCGATATAGGCGCTTTCTTCCAGCGATGGATCGAAAGATAGGAACACCGGCAGCAAGAACAAGTATCCCAACGGCACACACGCAAGACCAAACACCCAAATCATCCCGGTCATACTGAACGCATTGAAGATCGGCGTCTCAATACCGAAGAACTGCTGCATCATCCCGTTCAGAATTCCCGAGCGCGGCGCCAGCAGTAAAATCCACGCAATGTTCTTCATGATCGGCGGCATTAAAATCGGATAAAGCGGCAACAGTTCGACAAGCGTTTTGCCCGGCGTGTTCGTGCGCGCGACGATCCACGCCAGCAGAGCGCCCACACCCGTACCGAGCAACGCTGATCCGCCCGCGTAAGCCACCGAATTGCCGAGCATCGCCATAATGTCTTTGTCTCCGAAGACGCGCACATAATTGGCGATATTAAAGCCGACATTGAATCCCAAACGCCCCGTGGTGAAGCTCCGCCAAAGCACCACCAAAACCGGTGTGATGATGGCTGCGCCGGCAATCGCGCTTCCCACGAGCGGCACGAGCGTGCCCTGTCGAAAGGCATTTTTGACGGAATTTCCCCTGGACGTACGAATCTCCTCGATGGCTTGAGAAGGATTTTTATCGGCTAGTGGATTTTCATTGGGTGAGGATGAGGCTGATTGCCGAGCGGTCGATCGACACAAAAGTTTTTCCGCCATCGCCGTTGACGCGGATCATCGGGCAGAACTTGTGGGAAGTGACGACTAGCTCCTTCGAACCGATCTGGATCCGGTGATCCGTCAATCCGCCCCGGTATTCGCGGCTGGTCATCATGCCTTCGAGCACGTTATCGGCGCCATCGGGAAATCCGTCGTGGCTGAGCTTGACTTCAGTAGTGCGGATAACGACTTTGCAAGCATCGCCTGCAGCAACACTGCGCGGAGCGGGTGAGACGAGATTGGCGCCGTTGAACTCCGGAATATTGACCAGACAATTCTCTCCTTCGACCCGGACAACCCTGCCGTCGACCAGTGCCGAATGCCCCACAAACGACGCGACGAATGGATGCGCCGGCCGGTTATAAATCTCATCAGGCGCGCCGTACTGAAGAATTTTTCCCGCGTCCATCACCACCACCGCGTCGGAGATAGTAAACGCTTCTTCCTGATCGTGGGTGACGTACAGCGCGCTGATGCTCACTTGCTTGATCAGTTTCTTCAACTCCACTCGCATTTCCTCGCGCAATTTAGCGTCGAGGTTGCTCAACGGCTCATCCAGCAGAATCAATCTCGGCTCGAGGGCGAGACTGCGCGCCAGCGCCACCCGCTGCTGCTGTCCACCGCTGAGCTGCGAGGGAAATCGCTGCTCACGCCCTTGTAAGCCGACAAGCTCCAGCGCTCCCATCACTTTGCGTTTGATGTCAGCTGCGGACTTCTTGCGCAATTTGAGACCGAAAGCAACATTGTTGAAGACCGTCATATGCGGCCAGAGTGCGTAGTTCTGAAAGACGAAGCCAATTTCGCGTGAATAAGGCGGTACTAAAATTCCGTCGGCGATCGAGGTCTGTATTTTATCGGCAATCGCAATTGATCCGCTATCGGGAATTTCCAGTCCGGCAATCGATCTGAGCAGCGTCGTCTTGCCACAACCCGATGGCCCTAAAAAGGAGATAATTCCCTTCTCGAACTCGAAGGTAACATCGTCGAGCGCCTTCACGTCCTTGTAGAACTTCGAAACGCCGGCGACATTAAGGATCGACATCGTTTTCCATCCGTGATCCGACGGCGCAAAACGTAGGCCAGGCGCGTCGAAACCGCATAATCTATTATTTTACTTACTCTAATTGTTTAACAAATGGAAACAATCCGCAATCGTGGAGAAGCTTTGGCGAGCACAGCCAGTTGGCGCACGCTCACGCCACCTGCCACGGCTGCTACTAATCTTTTGGCACTGGATGCATGGAATCTAGGCGTTCGGCAATAAAATAATCCGCAGACCCTTCATCGCACAAACTATTGAAGCGAGATCTTCTGCTGGTACTTCGCCACTTCGGCTTTCCAGTTGAGCCGTTCGCGGATCAATCCGGCAAAAGTACTCGCCGCCGCGGGCTCGCCATGAACGACATACGTCATGCGCGGCGGCTTTTTGAATGTCCGGAGCCAGCGAAGAATTTCTTCTTGATCCGCGTGAGCTGAAAATCCATCGAGAACGGTGACTCTGGCCCGGACGGAAACAATTTCGCCGAGCATTTTTATCTCTTTCGCGCCGTCCTGCAACGATCTGCCCCGGGTCCCTTCCGCCTGATAACCGACCAAGAGCACTGTCGTATCGGGATCGGGTAAACGATGTTTGAGATGATGCAGCACCCGGCCGCCCGTCGCCATGCCGCTGGCAGAGATAATAATGAGAGGTCCTTTGAGATCGTTGATTGCTTTCGATTCTTCCGGTGTGCGATCAATCACCATCTGCCGCGAGCTGATCGGGCAATGCTCACGGTTGCTCAATTGCGCCATCTCGAAATCGTGCTCCTCGGTATGGCGGCAATAAATATCCGTCGCCTCGATCGCCATGGGACTATCGATGTGAACGGGAATCGTCGGAATCTCTCCGGCATCCTCCATTTTGCGGATCACGTAAATGAGGTCTTGCGTTCTGCCCACTGCAAACGCCGGGACAACCAAGCAACTTCCCCGCGCCGCGATGTCTTTGATAATCTCCCGTAGGTCGTTTTCCGAATCTTTGGGATGCACTCGATTGCCGTAGGTCGACTCGATCAGCAGCCAGTCGGCATTCGGCGCCGGCTCCGGATCCTTTAGAATCGGCCGCCCGTAGCGGCCGAGATCGCCGGAATCGAGCAAGGTTCTGTGTTGGCCGTTTATTTCGAAAGATAGACGCGCCGATCCCGCGCCGAGAATATGGCCGACCCGACCGAAACTGAGCGAGACGTTCGGCATCACTTCCACGGACTGCGCATTTCGAATCGGCCGTAAAAGCTGCAAAGACCTTTCGGCGTCCTGCACGGTATAGAGCGGTAATGCCGGTGCATGCTTAGAATACCCTTTGCGATTGGCATACCGAGCTTCTTCTTCCTGCAGGTGTGCAGCGTCCGGCAACATCACCGTTAGAAGATCGCATGTTCCGGGCGTCGCGAACACCGGCCCCCGATAACCTT
>DATIEH010000348.1:0-4848 GCA_035455905.1 Binatia bacterium
CGCTCTTGGTGTGACCAAAGAACTGCTCGAGTACGAAGGCAGTGTAACTTTGGAAACCGCGTTGGAAATGGAGGCCGCGGCCCAAGCACGCTGCATGGAGACGCCGGACTTTATCGAAGGCTACAACGCCTTCGTCGAAAAGCGCCCGTTGAAGTTCAACCGAAGGTAATCCCCGGCCGTGGAGAAGAAATATGAAAAAAGAGATTTACGTCAGAAACCTGGAGAAACGCGACCTGCCTGCGATCGTCAGCATGGAGGAGAGACAAACCGGTGTGGCTCGGCCCGATTACTGGGACAAGCGCATTGAAATCTCGGAAGCGATTCGGCCGCACTGGGCATCATTGGTTGCCGAAGTCGATAATCGCGTCGTAGGATTCGTATTGGGACGAGCCGGTGAGTATGAATTTGGTCTACCGGGCACTATTGCATGGATCGAAATTATCGGCGTCGATCCGGCATATCGCCATCACGGAATTGCTCAGGAGCTCGTCAGCCAGTTCGCGGAATCCGCTGAAGACCACGGCATCAAGACAATCTTCACTCTCGTGGCAAGCGATCGGTCGGAAATGCAGCAGTTCTTTGCTCAGGTAGGTTTTGTTCAGGGTAAGATGCTCCACTACCAGAAAGAATTGTCTACTTGACTTCCCCATGGACTTCTTCAGCGACTCCGATGACGAGCTGCGCGGAAGCCTGCGCTCATGGGCTGAGCGAAATCCGCTCGGTGGCGAAACCGACCAAGAAGCACTCGAGCGCGAAGCTGTCTCTCTCGCGCGGCGGCTCGGTCAAGAAGGGTTCATGGCCTACGCGGTTCCGCGTTCATACGGCGGCATTCGCGAAACCGTTCAGGCGCGGGATCTCTGCGTCATCCGAGAGGAACTCGCGTACTCCGCGGCTCTCGCCGATGTGATGTTTGGCGTGCAAGCCCTCGCCAGTCAACCGATCATCATCACAGGGACGGAAGAGCAAAAAAGGAAATACTTACCGCCGTTGGCCCGCGCGGAAACGATTGGGGCTTTCGCGCTGACCGAACCTGAAGCGGGCTCCGACGCGTCAGCTATCAATCTCGCGGCCAAAAAAGTCAGCGGTGGCTATTCCTTAACGGGCGCGAAACGTTTCATTTCCAATGCCGGCATCGCGCAGACCTACATCGTTTTTGCCTCCACCAATCCCAGCGTCAAGGCGAAAGGAATCAGCGCTTTTATCGTGGACGCGGACTCGACCGGTTTTACAGTGACGGAAAAAACTCGTCTCTTATCTCCTCACCCCATCGGCGTGTTAGGCTTCAATGACTGTTTCGTACCGCAGGATCGCTTGCTCGGAACTGAAGGAAGCGGATTAAACACTGCCTTGCAAACACTGGATATCCTTCGATGTACAGTTGGCGCGAGCGCCGTCGGTTTTGCCCGAAGAGCCTTAGCTGAGGCGATCGCTTACGCCCGTGGCCGGCACCAGTTCGGCCGCGCCATCGCTGAGTTTCAAGGCATCCAGTTTAAGCTCGCCGAGATCGCAGCAGAACTCGAAGCATCGCGCCTTCTGGTCTATCAAGCCGCCGCGGCACACGATCGGAAAGAACCAGATTCAGGGATCAAATCGTCGATCGCGAAATTGTTCGCAACTGAGGCCGCCCAGAGAATTGTCGACCAATCGCTGCAGATTCACGGCGGCATTGGAGTTGTCGTCGGGCATATTATGGAGCGGCTCTATCGCGACGTGCGCGCCCTCCGGATCTATGAGGGAACATCCGAGATTCAAAAATTATTGATCGCGCGGGAATTGCTAAAATAGAGAGCGTATTCGTAAACAGCGCGCCCCCATCAGTCAATCTCCCGCTCTCTCATCCGAGGAACAATGATGGATTTCGAATTGCCGGAAGAATTAGCTGAAGTGCAAAAACTAGCGCACGATTTTGCCGATAAGGAAATCGCGCCCACTGCGGCCGCGGATGACCGAGGCCATCTGTTTCGTAAAGATCTAGTCCATAAAATGGGCGACTTAGGCTTTTATGGTTGTCTCATTCCGGAAGAATATGGCGGGAATGGTCTGGGCTTCCTTGCCCACGCATTAATCTCAGAAGAGATTGCCCGCGTTCACAGCGCCATCCGTGTCTATCTAAACATGCAGGCCGGCCCAGCCGTGACCCTCTGCGAATTCGGCAATGAAGAGCAGAAGAAAAAATATTTGCCCGATCTGTTGAGCGGCAAGTCCATCGGCCTCTTTGCGATTACCGAGCCGGATGCCGGGTCGGACGTGTCCGCGATGAAAACTACCGCGAAACGCGGCAGTACGGGGTTTTTACTCAACGGCACGAAAATCTGGATCACGAATGCAACTGTCGCCGACTCGGGAGTGATCTTCGCGTATACCGACCGGGCAAGAAAGCATCACGGCATGTCCGCCTTTATCGTCGACCTGAATCAACCTGGGGTAACCCGGCGCGAACTAGACAAGTTGGGTGCACATGCCTCACCGACTGGAGAGCTGACCTTCGATAATTTTTTGATTCCCGAAGATAATCTGATCGGCAATGAAGGCGACGGCTTTAGAATTTGCATGCGTCACCTGACCCATACTCGGCTCGGTTGCGCGGCCGGCGCCATCGGACTTGCGAGGGCATCTCGTGAACTGGCCATTGGCTATGCCAATCAGCGAGAGCAATTCGGTCAAAAGATCGGCCAATTTCAAATGAACCAAGATCTGATCGCCCAGATGGTCGTGCAGGAAGAAGCCGCGCGGTTGCTTGTCTACCGCGCCGCCTGTCTGGCCGATCGTGGCCAGCCGTACAATCTCGAAGCGTCTATGGCGAAGTACGCCGCTGCCGAAGCCGCTGCGTTTTGCGCAGATGTGGCGTTAAAAATTCTCGGCGCCTATGGTTATTCGACTGAATTTCCTGCTGAACGTTATTATCGCGATGCGAAGTCTTATCAGATCGTCGAGGGCTCAGTGAACATTCAAAAGCTCATCATAGCTCAGGACGCATTGGGCTACCGCAAAGCTAACCGTTGAAGCAATTTGATACTGGTGCCAACATTCCAGGCAAACCGAAACGGTGGCGTCCGCCGATCATGGATTTCGTCAAATATCGACGCTGTCGGCCGCTCAACGATTCGTCGCAGAGGAAAGATATCTGGACTAAATAAATTCCAAATTCTAGGAGATCCAAATGAAACTGTCCCTCGAAAAAGCATCCACTATCGTCGATCGCGCTCTCGCCAAAGCGCGCGAAGCCAAGTACCGGCCCATGTGTGTCGCGGTGCTTGACGACGGCGGCTGCCTAAAAGCGTTGAAACGCGAAGACGGCGCGAGCATTTTGCGACCGAATATCGCGATCGGCAAAGCCTGGGGCGCCGTCGGCATGGGCGAGTCGAGCCGCGCGTTAAGCGAGCGCCTCAAGGAGCGGCCAGCGTTCTTGGGCGCATTGTCGGATATGTCCGGCGGCAAAGTGGTGCCCGTGGCTGGCGGAGTCTTGATCGTCGACGGCAACGAAGTCATCGGTGCGGTGGGCATCAGCGGCGGCACGGCCGACGAAGATGAGGCTTGCGCCATCGAGGGCATCCGAGCAGCGGGGCTGACACCGAAGGTTTAGCGCCGTCTCTTAACGCATCTTTTAGCAAGTGGAATATCAAAAAGGCTCGGAATACTTCGATGGGCTCAGCATGGACGGAAATTATAGGGATTATGGCCCCCGTTCGTCCTGAGCTTCGTCGAAGGATTCCGAACACGCTTTCAGCCATTTCCTACGGCCTCGGCTGCCAACCGCCCGCCTTCAAATCGGCGTAAATCTTTTTCACCAGGCTATAGTCGAATAATTTATCTGTGTCCGGCGGGTTAGCCATTTTGGTCAGCTCGGCACGTGTGGCGATTTCGTCGCGCAACACGTCGTCCGTCACCCATCCCTCATAGGTCATGCTCGACACCGTCGCGTCGTAGTCAAGCTCGATGCCCTCGCGCGGCGATTTGTCGTGCTTCGCGATGACGGCAAGCGTCTGCGTCTTGAACCGCCGCGCGTACTCCCGACCCTTGATCGCACCAGTGAGGAATCGTTCCGCCAGGCCGCGGTTCTCCGCCAGGAGTTTGCTGGAGGTAGCAGCGCCAGACCAGATGAGTTGAATTTCTTTGCCAATGTCGGCGAGAACCGGGCCCTGTGATTGACCCACTTGGAGCACATCTCTTGGAAGTAACAACGTCGCATCGATAGCGCCTGATTTGACCGCGACGAAACGGGTCTCGTTCCGGCCCATGGCGATGAACAATACGGCTGCGGACGGGATGCGATATTTTTTTAGCAGCAGCAATAGGGCCAGATGCTGGGTATCACCGAATGAGTTGATGGCGATTTTTTTTCCGATGAGATCTTTGAGCGACTGAATCTCCGGTTTGGTGGCGATGAGCTTGTAGCTCGGCTTGGAAAGATTGGTATAGACGATCTTCACCGGGCCGCCGCGCAATCCCGCGCTGAGCGCCGAACCCGCCGAGGTGCTCAAGTGCAGATCGCCGGACAACAACGCAGGCGTTGCCACGCCGCCGCCGGCTCGAACGTACTCGACGCTGAGGTTCTGTTCGCGAAAGTAGCCCTTCTCGACAGCGATGAAATGGTCCATGTACGCGGCGCTCGGCGTGACGAGAGAGACGACGATATTTTCCGCGCCAGCCGAACCGCCCTGGAACAGTAGCCACATGAAAATGTTCAGCAGCAAAAGACGCTTCATACTGCAGACCTTTTCGTTTCCAACGATCCTACGCACGACAGCAAGTCGTAATGCTCGCCGTGGATCGTGTCAAGCCGCAATGCGGCGCGACGGTTGCGCTCATTCGATTGACACCATGAGAGGCTTTTTATAAGAGACAACC
>DATIEH010000349.1:0-14983 GCA_035455905.1 Binatia bacterium
ACGTTGTGGTCCGATGAACCAGCTGGTGGCGGCGAATAGAGATGATAGAGGGTCGCCCGCGGCGCCGCGCTGACAGCACCGTAGAATCGAGAGCCGAGCCGAAACGGCAAGACCGCTTCCGGTCTCAAATCCAAGCGCAAGCCATCTCCGGTCTGCGGCCTCGAGGTATTGACGCCCTCGCTGCGCCAGTAATTGATGCCTTGCCCGCGCCAGCGAAACTCCAGCGGAAAATTTGGCAAGAAGTGCCGACCCCAGAACTCTATTTCTGGACTCCGCTGCATCGTCGTGCTTTGGTTCTGGATGAAGTCCTGATAAAAAGCGTACTCTCCCTTGAGAAACGTATCGCCCCAGTTTCTGAACACACCAAAATTGGATTTGCCGAAGCGGCTGCGCCGGATATTCGCCTCTATATTGCCGGGCAAATCGAATCGATCGACCAATTCCCGTGTGAACAAAGTATCTGAATATGCGGCAATGTCGCTGAACGTCAGCCAATCGTTCCCTGTGAAATAGCGATGGCTGCCGATCATACTCCAGCGATCCTGGGGAATAGTCGGATTCGCGATGGTTTTATCGACTACGTCAGCATCCGCGTTTTTTCTCCAGGTTTCGTTAAAATACGAGCCGTCAATGCGAAAATCCGAATCCCGGTCAATTTTGGTTCGTAGCTCGCCGAGAAAGCCGTATCGGGTGCGGGTCTCGAGGTCAAAGCTGACCGTCGAATCCGTGCTCTTAGATATCGCCCAGTAAAAGGGCTGTAGGTATCTAAACCCGTCTTTGGTCGATTGGCCAACCTGGGGAAAGAGAAACCCCGTTTGTCTTTCAGTTTTGATCGGAAAAACCCCGTACGGCACGTATAACACCGGCACGTCGAAGACGTAAAACCAACCGTTCCTGACCGTGCCCACTCCCTCAAGATCGAGATTCATCTGTTCGGCGTAAAACTTCCACGAAGGCGCGCCGGTTTCGCACAAACAGGTGGTAAAGAATCCATCGTCCACCTGATAGCTCTGGCCGCCTAACTTTTGAAAACGGCTCCCCGACATGCTTACGTGCCCATTTTCCAGGAACAAATCACCGTTTCGAATCTCGCCTATTTCTTGCTCCATGTTCATCTGAAGAGAATCGGCAGATTTGATTTTCCACTCCGGGTCATCGACGGTGACCTTGCCCCTCGCTTCGACATCTTGGGTCGTCGGGTTCACACGGACCTCATCCGCCTTCAGCGTGGTGAGATCGCGTTTGACCTCGACACTCCCCGTGGCTTCGATCTGGCTCGTGCCGTCCGTTGTCGATAACTTATCAGCCGTTATGTTGATTTCGCCGGTGCCCCCCTGAGTACGCGGAGCTATAAGCTGTGCGGCCCGACCCTCGGCAGCCATCGCGGCTGCGATGCCCAACGCCAAAAAAGTTTTTCTCAATACCATCGGATTACGCGGGCGGGGTCGCGTCAGCGCGTGCCGACGCTGTGGCCAGCAGCGGCCGTACTTCGCCCAGCAAGTACAGTGAGCCGGCAACGACGATGATGTCGTCCGGCTGCGCACTGTCGAGCAGCGCAGCGAGAGCGGTTTGCGAGTCTGGAATTACGCGGTTCGGGACCGGTATTGGTATGTTTTTGGCCAATAGCTCTGGATCGGCGCTCCGCTCCATGGCGACTCGGGTGAAAATCATTTCATCTGCAAGCTTGGCCAATGTTCCGAGCATCAGCTGCCATTCCTTGTCTGCCATTGTGGCAAACAACAGTCTGATTTTTCGTCCCTGCCGCAACTCGAGCAACTCATCAGCAAGAGCGCATACGCCTTCGGGATTATGGGCGCCGTCCAGAATCACCAAAGGCCGTTCCGACATGACTTCCAACCGCCCCGGCCAGCGCACGGTCTCCAGACCTCGGCGCAGGGTATCTTCAGGCACTGGAAAATGCTCACTCGCCAGTTCGAGAGCGGCTAAAGCCAATGAGGCATTGGCAAGCTGATGCCGACCTCGGAGCGCCACAGCAAGATGAGACAAATTTTGTTTTATGCCTATATAGTCGAAAAGCCGTTCGTTTTTCAATGAAAAACTGAAAGCTGTTCCAAGAAAATAGGCCGGCGACTCTACCGCCTGGGCGATCTCTCGTAAAAGTTTGAC
This sequence comes from Binatia bacterium, assembly GCA_035455905.1. GTDB lineage: Bacteria > Desulfobacterota > Binatia > UBA9968 > UBA9968 > DP-20. The sequence continues at coordinate 2,128 of DATIEH010000349.1, forward strand.
GACGGGCTCGGACATCTTGCCGCAGACAACTGGTATTCGAGGTTTAATAATGCCGCCTTTCTCACGGGCAATGGACAATTCGTCCGGTCCGAGATAAGCCTCGTGATCTTTCGAAATCGTTGTGATTACCGAAACCAACGGCGTAACTACATTCGTTGCATCAAGTCTTCCACCCAAGCCGACCTCGATCACCGCCACGTCGACGCGGTTGCGTGCGAAGTAGATAAAAGCCATCACCGTAATGAATTCGAAAAAAGTGAGCGGGACATTCGCCTCAGCGGTACGTTGCCAAACCTCGTCGGCTAACGAGACGACTTCGGCTTGGGCAATCTCTTGCTGGCCGACGCGAATTCTTTCTGTGAACGACTCCAAATGGGGCGAAGTATAAAGCGCGGTTCGATAGCCGGCCTGCTGCAAAATATTATGCAGCAGCGCCGCCGTGGATCCTTTGCCGTTGGTGCCAGCGATGTGCAAAGAGGGGAATTGGTTTTCGGGATGATTGAAAAGGGCTAGAGCCTGGCTCATTCGGTCCAGGCGCAGGTCAATGATGCCGCCGCGTAAGTTGAAAATCTTCTGCAGAGTCTCGAAATAACGTTCCATTCCGCATCTGAGCTGCGCTTTTAACGGCGTTTTGCTGACGTGTAGACCAGACCCACACTAGCCCGGACGCGCTGCTTGCCGCAAAGCGCGTTTCAGCTGGGCCACAAAGGCTCCGGCTTGCTTTGCCTTTTTTTTCCTATCCCGGGTCTTCTCGATTCGCTCCACGAGCGCGCTGCCGACCACTGCGGCGTCGGCAAAACCAGCAATCCAGGCCGCTTGCTCCGGGGTCGAGATCCCAAATCCGACACCTATCGGGAGCGAAGACTCGCGGCGTACTCGCGCCACTTGACTGCGCAGCTTATCGTCAAAAGAACGGCGTGCACCGGTGACACCGGTTACTGAAACGTAATAGATGAAGCCTCGACTGGCGCGCGCCACCCGTTGGATTCGCTTGGCGTCGCTCGTCGGCGAGAGCAAGAAAATCAAATCGAGCCCGAAAGCATCGGTCCAATGCTTTAGCTCGCCGCTTTCTTCTGGGGGCAGATCGACGCACAATACGCCATCGGCGCCAGCGTGCGCTGCCTCGCGCGCAAATTTTTCCAGACCAAAACGAAAAAAAGGGTTGTAATAGCCAAACAGCACGACAGGCACATCGGAGCCCGCGCGAAACTGCCTTACCAGGCGAAAAATCGCCGGCAACGAAATCGGTCGCTTCAGCGCCCGTTCCGATGAGCGTTGAATGGTCGGCCCATCGGCAGTCGGGTCTGAAAAAGGAATGCCGAGCTCTATGCAATCCGCACCAGCCTCGGCCAGCGCTTTCATGATTTTAAGCGTGGTGTTCAGGTCGGGATCACCTGCCGTGATGAAAGGGATCAATGCGGCTTCGCCGCATTGTTTGAGTTCGGTAAACTTCTTCGCGATGCGGCTCATGGTGTGCGACTCTGTTCAAGGTTCAAGCTGACCAAGGAGTAGACGACCTTATGCTTACAGTTGAATGTTGAACCGTCTTTAAAGTTTTCCGCCAAGATATTCCCCCACCGTCGTCATGTCCTTGTCACCTCTCCCCGAAAGATTGACGATAATGATCTGTCGCTTGGTCAATCCTCGCGCAAGCTTGGCCACCGCGGCGATGGCGTGCGCGCTTTCGAGAGCCGGAATAATGCCTTCGACTTCGGCGAGCAACTTGATCGCGGCGATGGCGTCGCGATCGGTGGCCGAAGTAAATTCGACTCTCCCGGAATCACGCAAATAGCTCAACTCCGGACCCACACCAGGATAGTCCAGGCCTGCCGCGATCGAGTGAGTCTCGGTAATTTGCCCCCGATTATTTTGCAGCACGTAGCTCTTGCTGCCGTGCAAAATTCCCACCGCTCCGCCCTGGATCGACGCGGAGTGCTTCCCGGTCGGAATGCCGTGTCCGGCCGCTTCGACGCCGAGCATTTTGACGCCGCGATCCCGTACAAACGGATAAAAAAGCCCCATGGAATTACTCCCGCCCCCCACGCAAGCAACCAGGTAATCTGCCAATCGACCCTCTTTTTTTAAAATCTGCCGGCGCGCTTCCGCACCGATGACCGATTGAAAGTCGCGCACCATCATGGGATAGGGATGTGGCCCGGCCACCGATCCGATCAAATAATACGTACTCCGCACGTTGGTCACCCAATCCCGCAGTGCCTCGTTCATCGCATCTTTGAGTGTTTGGCTTCCCGCCTCCACCACGCGCACCTTGGCGCCGAGCAGCTTCATGCGAAAGACATTCAGCGCTTGGCGCCGGACATCTTCCTTGCCCATGAAGATTTCACAGCTAAGGCCAAACCGCGCGGCCACTGTTGCCGTTGCCACGCCATGTTGCCCCGCGCCGGTCTCGGCGATAATGCGCTGCTTGCCCATGCGCCGGGCGAGTAAAATCTGCCCCATGGTGTTGTTGATCTTGTGCGCGCCGGTGTGACACAAGTCTTCGCGCTTGAGGTAAATCTTTGCTCCGCCGATCTGCTGGGTCAGTCGCTCGGCAAAATAAAGCGGCGTTTCTCGCCCGACATATTCGCGCAGGTATAAATGAAACTCCTTGCGGAACGAGCGATCCCGGCGCGCTTGGGTGTATGCTGCTTCGAGCTCCGCCAGTGCGGGCATTAACGTCTCCGCCACATAGCGTCCCCCGTACGGCCCGAAGTGGCCGCGCCGGTCAGGCACTCTTGGCAGCAATGATAAATTCTTTGAGTTTCTCATAGTCTTTAACACCGGGCCGTGCTTCCACGCCGCTACAGACATCCACTGCGAAGGGATGAACGCGCTTGATCGCCGCAACGACATTCTCGACGCAAAGGCCACCGGATAGAATGAGTCTGCTGGCATCGAGGCCCTCAGCCCACTCCCACGGGAAGGCGGCGCCGGAACCACCGTAACCAGGAGACCAGGAGTCAAGCAGATAAAAATCAGCGGGAAAATGGCTGAGCGCAGTAAGTGACGATCTTTCTTTCAGACGAAAGGCTTTGATGACTTTCACGTTCCAGCCGGAGCAATATTGCGCATTCTCTTCGCCATGAAATTGCAAGGCGAGATACTTCGAGCGGCCGTTGCCGAGCCGGTCGGGCGCAATTATATCGAAGACGTTTTTTCTCGGCTCGTTGACAAACAGAGCCACATTGAACGAATCCCCTGGCAATTGTTCGATAATTTCTCTGGCCTTTTGCGGCGTCAGAAAACGCGGGCTCGGCGGATAAAAATTGAACCCAAGCATGTCCGCGCCGAGCTCAAGCGATTTTTCCGCGTCAGCCAAGCTCGTAATGCCGCAAACTTTGACTTTGACGTTCATACAAAGCGCTTAAAAGCTCAGGTCAGGAGGAGTTCAGAAAGTTTTGCGCCTGGATCTAGAGCGCGCATCAAAGACTCGCCGACCAAGAATACATGCACGCCTAGTTTCTCGACCCGGCGAATGGCATCGATGCTGTCGATGCCGCTTTCGCAAACCACAACCGCGTTCGGAGGGACCAGATCAGCTAGGTGCTCCGTGGTCGAAAGGCTCACCTCGAATGTACTGAGATCGCGGTTATTGATGCCGATCAGTTGCGCGCCTGCTGCCACTGCGGCCTCCAGCTCGTTTCTGGTATGGACCTCTACGAGCACATCGAGCGACAGTGCCTCCGCCATTTCGCGTAATTCAAGAATCAACCTAGGTTCGAGCAGCGCGGCGATCAACAGGACGGCATCCGCGCCGTAGCTTTTGGCCTCCACGAGCTGATAGGCATCAAGAATAAAATCTTTGCGCAGTAGCGGCAAATTAACCGCCGAGCGCACCTGCTCCAGATGTTGCAAGCTGCCCTGAAAAAACCGCGCTTCGGTCAGCACCGAAATCGCCGCCGCGCCATGCGCCGCGTAAGTTTTCGCGATCCATACCGGGTCGAAGTCGGCGCGAATCAAGCCTTTGGACGGCGAGGCTTTTTTGATTTCCGCAATAATGTGCCGCGCCTTACCGGTCAAGCTCCGTGCGAACCCGCGCGTCCCGGCTTTGAAAAGCGGCCGATCCCGTAACGCATCGATTGGCACTTTACTGCGTTGCTGTTCAATCACACCTCGGACGTGCTCAGCAATGGTCGCGAGAATCTCAGCCATGGTTGGGTGTCGGTTCGCTCCGAGCGGAGCAATGCCATTGTGATTGGAGGGCAGCGCGCGACTCGATCGCTGCGTGCCCGCTAAGCTGCATTGGTGAGCTCGATGAGCTGGGCCAGTTTCTGACGAGCGTTGCCGGAATCGATCGATTCTGCGGCGAGCCTCATCCCAGCTTGAACGGTTGCGGCGTTACCGCTGATATACAATGCGGCGCCGCTATTGAGCATGACTACGTCCCGGGGCGGGCCCTTTTTGCCGTCCAATACCGCCCGCACGATCAGCGCGCTCTCTTGGGGATTGCCGCCATGCAATTCTTCCAGGCGACAGCGCTCTAGATTGAATTGTTCCGGCTCGATCACGTACTCTTTGACCTGACCGTCGCGCAACTCGGCAACCTTGGTGGGACCGCACAGAGAAATTTCGTCTAATCCTTCGAGGCCATGCACCACCATCGCCCGCGCACTGCCGAGATTTCTGAGCACGCGCGCGACCATGTCCACCATTTCGCCGCTGTAAATGCCAATCAGCTGATGCGTCGCCATCGCCGGATTCGTCAGCGGACCTAAGATGTTGAAGATCGTGCGAATTCCGATTTCTCGCCTGGGCTGCACCGCATATTTCATGGCCTCGTGAAGCAACGGAGCGAAAAGAAAGCCGATGCCGATATTCGCGATGCATTGTTCCACGCGCTCCTTCGGCGCATCGACCTTGACGCCTAAGGCTCCCAGAACGTCGGCGCTACCCGACTGACTGGAAACCGACCGGTTTCCATGTTTGGCGACATTCACACCCGCCCCGGCGAGCACAAAAGCCGCGGTCGTCGAAATATTGAATGTGCCCTTCTGGTCTCCTCCCGTCCCGCAAGTGTCGAGCACGGTTTTTCCCGCAACGTTGACCCGGTGCGCCTTCTCGCGCATGACCCGTGCCGCGCCCGTGATTTCGTCGACGTTCTCTCCCTTCATCCGAAGCGCCGTCAAAAACGCCGCTACTTGCAGTGGTGAAGCCTCGCCGGTCATGATTTGATTCATCACGTCGATGGTTTCCGCCTCCGACAGGCTGATGCGGTTGACCAATCTTTCAATCGCTTCGCGAATACTCATGCTGCTCATTGCGTCACTTGCTGGTAACGAAAGCTTTAGAAAAGTTTTCCTTGTTCCGCAGCGCCTCCAATGTTTTATCCGCCTCATCGCGCGACGTATATCGACCAACGCTCACTCGATACCAAGTCTTCCCTTGATTTTGAACCTCACTGACGTAGGCGTTGTACCCCTTACTTTTTAGACGATCCGCGATTAATTTTGCGGAGCGTTCGTCGGGATACGCGTTCACTTGCGCGCGCCAGTTCTTTCCCGACTCCTGAGAGTCACCACTGGTCCGCTCGATCTTTTTTGCCGTGACTTGCGTAAGCGCCGTCTTTTCAGCTTTCTTTTCCGCGGTCCTGACGGGGACGACGGTTGACGTTGGGGTCGGGTTTTTTTCTTTGACTTCTGCGACATTCACGGCTTCAATCCGTCTTGCTTCCTTCGGCTTTTCTTCCGGCGCCGCTTCCGACGTCCTAATGGGACTCGGCGGCAAAGGGTCATTGAAGGTGATCTCATCGCGCGCCAAGGGCGTGGATCCGGCGCTCGATTCTTGCACACCGGGTTTTACCGGGATTTTAACCAGCGGTTCTTCCTTTCTGACCAACCGGCGTTCTTCTATGCCCTTGCCGATAAAAATCCCGAGAAAAAATATGATCACAGAAGCCACTGTAAACGCCGCTCCGAGCAAAACCATTTGCCCGCGGCTAAAATAGAAACGATTTTCCTTACCTCTGCGGTTTTCTGCCATGAACTTGCCTCGCTGATCGCTCGGACCCAGAGCCGGTCACTGACCGGCTTCTACCCGAGCCGCCATTTTCGTTGGGGCATCAATACCGAGGATTTCCAGTCCCCGCCGAACGGTCTTTTGCAGGTTTTCAACTAATAGTAGACGCGCGCGGCTTAAATCGGCATCTTCGGTGATCACACGCGCATGGTTGTAGTAGTGATGAAAGTCACCGGCCAGATCCAAAAGATAAAAAATCATTCGATGCGGTTCGAGTTCTCGTACGCTTTCTTCCAGGACGTCATGGAACTCGATCATTCTACGAATGAGCCCCAGCTCTTCGGCGAGCTCCAACCGTTCGACTGGAACGCTGTCGCGCTGCTCCAAGATAATCCCGCTTCGCGCTGCCTGCTCGAAGATACTCGCGACCCGCGCGTGAGCGTACTGGACATAAAAAACCGGATTATCGCTGGACTGGCGCTTCGCCAAATCCAAATCGAAATCGAGATGGCTGTCTGACTTACGCATCAAAAAGAAAAATCGTGCCGCGTCCCTGCCGACTTCCTCCAAAACCTCTTCCAGAGAGATGAACTCGCCACTGCGCTTCCCCATGCGAACGGGCTCACCGCCGCGCGTGAGTTGCACCATTTGTACCAGGACCACCTGCAAAAGATTGGGATCGTAACCGAGTCCCTGCATCGCTGCCCTCAAGCGCGGTACGTAGCCGTGATGGTCGGCTCCCCAGACGTTGATCAATTTCCGAAAGCCGCGTTCGTATTTGTTTCGATGGTAGGCGATATCGCTGGCAAAGTAAGTGAGCTCGCCGTCGCTTTTGATGACCGTTCGGTCCTTGTCGTCGCCAAATTGACTTGATTTGTACCATTCGGCGCCATCCTGAAAATACAAAAGGCCGCGCTGACGCAAAAGCTCGAGGCACTCCGTGACTTCACCCCGCTCGCGCATCGCCTTTTCACTGAAAAAAGAGTCGAAGGTGATAGCAAAATCGCCAAGCTGCCGCCGGATCACGTTCAATAACGCATCCCCGCCCGCTTCTCTAAAAAAACTTTGCGCCGCGTCCGGGTCGTGCTGCAGATACTTGTCGCCTTCCTGACGTCGAATGTCGGCCGCGATCTCTTTGACATAATCGCCAGGGTAGCCGTTCTCAGGAAATTCGAGATCCTCCCCGAACGATTCGCGATAGCGCGCCATGATGGAGAGACCCAGATTGTCCTTCTGATTGCCGGCATCGTTTACGTAATACTCGCGCTCGACGCTAAATCCGGCCGCCTGATGTAAACGGGCCAGCACGTCTCCGATAACCGCCACCCGGCCATGGCCGACGTGAAGCGGCCCCGTCGGATTGACGCTGGCAAACTCGACTTGGATTTTTTCGCCGTGGCCGAGATCGATTTGAAGATTTCGTCCTGATACGAGGTCGCGAAATTCGCGGTAAAAAAATTTTGGCGCGAAGCTGAAGTTCAGAAAACCAGGTCCGGCAATCTCCTGGCGCGCAAGGATTCCGTCCGGATCCTGCAAATTTCTGAGCACCGCTTCAGCGATCGCGCGCGGCGGCTTTTTCGCGCTGCGCGCCCAAACCATCGCAACGTTGCTCGACAAGTCACCAAACTCTCGCTGCTTTGGCGGCTCGAGAACGATCGGAGGGAGTTCGCCAGAATCCAACCCCTCCGCTTTTGCTGTCTTCTCAACCGCACGAGCCAAAATTTCCCTGAGCTGACTTCTCATCACGAGCATCGTCCAATAGGCGCGGCCAGGAGGCGGCGCGAGACATGAATGCAGTGAAATTTCCAGAGAGAGAGTGTCACTACCCGGAGGTACTTTAACGTAACGATTTCAGGCGCGCAAACAAAGGCGCGCCGAGGGCCTCAGAACCGATCGGCGACGGAGGTTTTTAGTTGAGCGACAGAAATCTCGCCGGGACGTTTTCGGTCAAAAATAGCGGTCCCGATCGGTAAAAGCGCACACCTTCGTCGTGTGCCACCCGCGCTTGAACGACAATGACCGTGGGAGTCGGATCGTGACGGCGAGCTACGGACTCTGCCTCTTCCGCAGAAATACTCAAGTGGACGTATTGCCGGTCGCGAGGCTTGAGGCCGTTGCGGAGCATTGATTGGGCCAGATCTCGGGCAGTGCCGTAATAAAGTCTATCTGGCGGTTCCACCATCTGCTGCCCGAGATCGACAGGGAAAGAGTGGCCGTAGGTAGCCCGGACTTTATCGCCCTCAAGCTCGAAGCGTTTTTTTTCCGCATCGACCACCACAGCGCGGATCTGCTCCTCGGTGACATCGTAGTAGCGCTCCTGAATCAATTGAACGACATCGCGCCAATCCACGAATCCACGCTCGTCAAAAACCAGCGGATAATCCTGCGGCCGGTGGCGCAGTATATAGGTAAGAAATCGAGAAATACGCTCCGGTGCCAATCCAGCCATTCTAACTAGAGGCCTCTCTTTTGCCCGGTGATGACGTCGTAAACATTGCACGCGATCCCGGTTGCTTCGTAGCCATCCATGCCTGTTGCCTGCGCTATCGAAAACATCTGGTACGCCAGGGCGACGAACGGCATGGGCACTTCCATCTCCCTCGCCATGTCCAGACCGAATCCGACGTCTTTCGGCATCCACGACTTGCGCGGCTTATATTTGCGGCTCGCGATGATTTCCATGATACGGTCGATCGCGACCGAATCCTGCTGGGAGTTTTTCAATATCGTGCGAAATGTTTCTTCGGTTAAGCCGCCCTTTTTGAGCCAGGAGCAAATTTCCGCCAGCGTCAAATGTGTCACTGCCGCGAACATCGCCATAGCATTCTTGACCAATTTCGCGTTGCCCAGCTCACCGACATACAGGACCTTGTTCCCCATGGCTTTAAATACCGGTTGGTGCGCATCAAACACCGGCTTCGACCCGGAAAGCCAAAGTGACAGAGTCCCGGCCGCGGCGGCTTCCTCGACCCCGCCCGCCGAGCCATCCAGAATCGTCCAGCCTTTTTTCGACAACTCGGCATTAACGCTCACGATCGTCTTCTTGTCGATGCTGCTGAAATCAATCCATAGTTTGGCGCCATTCGAGGCTTCATGTAAGCCGCCTGTGCCTAGCCCAACCGTGCGAACCGCTTCATTGTACGGCAGCATCGATAAGACAACTTCCGATGCTTCGGCCACCTCTCTGGGCGATGCCTTGAAGAGCGCGCCCTGGTTTTCCAGCCCTCTGGCCTGCTGGCGGCGCAAGTCATTGACCACCAGTTTATTTCCGGCCTTGATCAAGTTTGCTGCCATCCCGCTACCCATGCCGCCGGTTCCAATGAATCCTAAGGTTTTCATTTCTCCTCCTGAACAAGGTCAATCGAGGATGCGCACTCCCGCCGGCCACAATACCAAGACAAGCGTTTCACCTTTGGCCCTTGGCGTGTGAACCGATTGGGGCGGCAAAAAAACCACATCTCCCCTTTCATACTCACCGGTGCCGTCGACGATTTTACCTTTGATTACAAGATAGAATTCGCCACCGAGATGTTCATGCTTGAGGAATGCGTCCGGCGATGCGTCCTCCCGGATTCGGTAAAGCACAAGTTCAGCATTGTTCTCGCGAGCGAGACGCGCCATCGAGAGGCCATTTCCGAAATCGCGCCATGAAAGTCGGTCCAAACCTGCATCATCGAGCTCGAAGCTCAGAAAATCGTTTAAGGATCGGCGTAGCACGGCCCCGGTTCGTTCATCCACGAGGGTTAATTATCATGAGGCGACAGCGAACAAAAGCATGCTCCCGCGCATTTTCGGTCCCTGGAAATCGTTTTAACAATCGCGCACCGAAAGCTATTTCCCGGTCGATAAATAAAAAAAGCCCGCGAAGTAATCTCTCGCGGGCCTTTTTAACTCGATTTACGAACGGGCGCTAAGCCGCCGCTTCCTGCTGTCTTTGTCGCCGACGTGCTCTCCGCCCCTTCTTTTCCCCAGTTTTCCGGGCTTCCTTTTCGCCTTCCGCGCCGACTAGCTCGATCAACGACATTTGCGCGGCATCGCCGCGACGGATTCCGAGCTTAATGATCCGCGTATATCCGCCGGGCCGGTCTTTGAAACGCGGCGCAATCGTGTCAAAAAGTTTTCGCACCACTGCCTTGTCCTGGACGATCCCGAGCGCCTGTCGGCGCGCATGCAAGCTGCCGCGCTTCCCGAGCGTAATCACGCGATCGGCCCAACGGCGCAGCTCCTTGGCTTTGGGATCGGTGGTCCGGATTTTTTCCTCGCGCAGTAGCGCGGTGATCATGTTTCGCATTAACGCCCAGCGATGCGCCGAATTGCGGCTGAGCTGTCTTCCGGACTTGCGATGGCGCATAACTTACACCGGCTCCTTTTCAGCGGCGCGTTTGCGCGCGTCGATTTCCTCTCGGGACGGAAAATGATCGATTTTCATGCCTAATTCGAGACCCATTTCCTTGAGAATCTCTTTGATCTCGTTGAGCGATTTGTGGCCGAAGTTTTTCGTCCGGAGCATTTCCTGCTCGGTCTTTTGCACCAGCTCACCGATATACTTAATATCGGCATTTTGCAGGCAATTTTGCGAGCGTACGGAAAACTCGAGCTCGTCGACACTGCGAAACAGATTCTCGTTCAGTGGAACCGTTGGACCGTCTTCCTTCCGTTCCGCGCGCGGTTCTTCCTGGAAATTGACAAAGATGCTCACTTGGTCCTGGAGAATCTTCGCCGCGTAAGCCATCGCATCATCCGGTTTCACGCTACCGTCCGTATGAACTTCGAATACGATTCGGTCGTAGTCGGTCCTTTGACCGACGCGCGCATTGGACACGTTGAAATTCACTTTTTGAATTGGCGAGAACACGGCGTCGATGAAGATCGTGTCCACCGGCGCGCCCTCCTCTTTGTTGCGTTCCGCAGGCACATAGCCCCGGCCAAGTTTGACCATCATTTCCATTTCGAGCTTGGCATCGCGCGACAGTGTTGCAATTTTATGCTCGGGATTCAGAATTTCGACGCTCGGGGGCGCGCTGATGTCTTTGGCGTAGACAACTCCGGGTCCCTTTGCGTCGATGCGCAAGGTCTGCTGCTCGCTTTCATTAAGCCGAAGCCGGATCTCTTTTAAATTCAAGATAATATCAGCGACATCTTCAGTCACCCCCGGCACCGTCGAGAACTCGTGTAAGATCCCTTTGATGCGCACTGCGACAATCGACGCACCCATAAGCGACGATAGCATAATCCGGCGCAGTGAATTGCCGATCGTCTGGCCGAAGCCCCGCTCGAACGGCTCCGCGTAAAATTTACCGTAGTTTGAGGTCAGAGTTTTCTCTTCCACCTCCAATTGCTTAGGCTTAATCAAATCCGTCCAATGTTTATACATTGTAGACATAGCGTCTCCCCGGTTCGAACTCACTTCGAGTACAACTCGACAATCAGTTTTTCGTTGATCGGCATCGTGATATCGCTGCGTGATGGCAACAGCCTGATCCGCCCGCTCACAGCTTCACGGTCAACTTCCGCCCAATCGGGAATACCGCGGCGTTGTGCTCCCTCCATTGCGGCCTGCACACGCCCGAGTTGCCGGCTCGATTCTTTGATCGAAACCAGGTCCCCCATACGCACGGTGTAAGATGGGATATTGACCTTCCTGCCGTTGATGAGCACGTGGCCGTGTCGAACCAGGGTTCGCGCCTCCGGTCGTGAACTGGCGAAACCCAGTCGATAGGCGACATTGTCAAGGCGCCGTTCAAGCAAGGTGAGCAGCGTCTCACCGGTAATGCCCTTGGTCCGCGCAGCCTCAGTGAAGGTACGGCGAAACTGCTTTTCGAGCAAACCGTAAATCCGCTTCACCTTCTGTTTTTCGCGCAGCTGAATACTGTACTCGGAAAATTTCGGTCTACCTTGCCCATGCTGTCCCGGCGGATAATTCCGCCGTTCGATGGCGCACTTATCCGTGTAACAACGCTCCCCTTTTAAAAAGAGCTTCAAATTTTCACGCCTGCAAAGTCGGCACACCGATTCGGTATATCTAGCCAAGCCAATCTCCTCCTGTAACTATTAGACCCGCCGCCGCTTCGGCGGACGGCAGCCGTTATGCGGAATCGGCGTCACATCTTTGATTAAACTGATATTGATCCCTGCCGATTGCAGGGCGCGCAGTGCGGATTCCCGCCCTGCTCCGGGACCCCGGACGAAGATCTGCACGCTCCTCAGGCCATGATCCATGGCTTTTTTTGCCGCGCTGTCCGCCGCCTGCTGCGCGGCAAAGGGCGTACCCTTGCGGGATCCCTTAAATCCCATCGCACCGGCGCTCGACCACGAGATGACGTTTCCCTGGTAATCGGTAATCGTGACGATGGTGTTGTTGAACGTTGAATGGATATGCACAACCCCTTCGGCGATGTTTTTTCGGCCACGCTTTCTCCGCGCCGCGCGCTCGTTTGCCTTCTCCGGTGACTCAGGCTTCTGCTTCTCGTCCGTGGCGTCTGCCATACTCGGCTCCTCTTAACCTTTCGACGGCGCCGGCTTCTTGCCAGCGACGGTTTTGCGCGGTCCTTTGCGCGTACGGGCATTCGTATGGGTGCGCTGCCCACGCACCGGCAGATTTCTGCGATGACGCTGCCCGCGATACGATCCCATGTCGAGGTGCCGCTTGATATTTGCCGTGACATCGCGCCTGAGATCGCCTTCAACCTTGTATTCCTGTTCGATCACCTGGCGGATCTTGGCCGTATCGTCATCGGTCAAATCGTCACTTTTCAAATCGAGGGAAACCCCTGCCTTTCCCAATATGTCCCGTGACGAGCTGCGCCCGATCCCGTAAATATAAGTGAGCGCGACTTCCATTCGCTTGCTCTTGGGCAAATCTACGCCTGCAATGCGTGCCATCTTCTTCTCCTAAAAATTC
>DATIEH010000350.1:0-2563 GCA_035455905.1 Binatia bacterium
GCGGTCGCCTTCTATGTGATGGCCAATCCGGCGATTTCCAGCGTCGCGGATCTAAAAGGCCGCAAGGTCGGGGTTACGCGATTCGGCGCGTCAACGGACTTTGCCGTGCGTAAACTGCTCGAGAAATACCATCTGAGGCCGATCACCGATGTACCGATCGTACAAATCGGCGGCATGCCCGAGATCGCTGCGGCACTGTCGAATGGCGCCATCGCCGCAGCGCCAATGTCTTACCCACTCGCGTACGTAGCGCAAAAAAATGGCATGAAGCTTCTCACCAATCTGGCAAAAGAAAATATCGCGTTTGTCCACGTCGGCATCACCACCTCGCGCAAGTTTCTGCAACAGCATCGAGACCAGGCGAAAGCGTTTTTGCGTGCCTATGGCAGGGCCGTGCATTTCATGCACACTGACAAGGAAGGCTTCGAAAAAATTCTCAGCAAGTATTCGAAAGTCGTCGATCCGGGTATGCTCGAAGGCACCGTGCAGTACGCCTATGATTTCGTCGAAAAGATACCGCTGGTGAAACGCGAAGCTTTTCAGGTAACCCTCGATCTTGTTGGTGAGAAAAGACCCGCAGCAAAACAGGCTCAGCCAAATCAGTTCTACGATAACAGCTTGGCCGAGGAGCTCATCAAGGAAGGTTTTTTCAAATCGTTGTGGGGACGAGAGCCGCAGTCGCAAGCAAGGTCACGCTAAGTACGGAGCCGTCATGATGGGAAATTTAGAATGTGGCGGTTGGCAAACCACCTGGATCCGGCGTGCGCCGGAATTCCAACAAACGCTGCTCACATTTCTAAGGTATGATCTAAGGTGTGGGATTGGGCGCGCAGCGTTTTATGATTAAGCCGCCCCACGGCACGCTGCGGAGTGTCTCTGCGGATTATCCTTGCATTAGCTCATTGCGCCGGAAATCATCGATCCTGATTTCATGCTTGCGCAGCAACTCGTAAAAGTCGGTGCGCGATTTGCCGGCCAGCTTTGCGGCTTCACTGGCTTTGCCGCCGCAGAGTTTCAGGAGATGAACCAGATATCCCTTTTCGAATTCGTACTTGGCACTTTTATAGGATTTGACCGGTCCCTTGCTCCCATTGCCAAACGTTGCAAGATCTTCCTGGCGGGAATTTGCCGCTGTCCCCTTGGTGTGAAGAATCGAATCCTCGGTGAGCATATCGTGGCGTGTCATGGCCACCGCGTACTCGAGGGTGTTTTCCAATTCGCGGACATTTCCCGGCCAATCGTAGAGCATCAGCTTGCGCATCGCCTCGGGCGTAATCCCTTTGATCTTCTTTTTCATCTGCTGCGAGATCTGCTTCAAAAAGCGATCGGCGAGCAGCGGGATATCTTCTTTGCGCTCCCGCAGTGGCGGCAAATGAATTGGGATCACATGCAGCCGATAAAATAAATCCAACCGGAAATTTCCCTTCGCTACTTCCTCTTCCAGATTCTTGTTGGTTGCGACAATGATTCTGACATTGACCGCCAGCGGTTTTTCGCTGCCCACGGGGTAAAATTGCTTGTCCTGCAAAGCGCGCAGCAACTTGGCCTGAATCGACAGCGGCATGTCACCGATTTCGTCGAGAAAGAAAGTTCCGTTGTTCGCCTGGCTCAGTAAGCCTCGGGTGCTCCTATCGGCGCCCGTGAAGGAGCCCTTTTCATGGCCAAACAACTCGCTTTCGAGAAGCGGCTCCGGGAGTGCGGCGCAGTTTACCGCGACGAAGGGCTTGTCTCGTCGACTACTCGCGAGATAAATCGCTTTGGCGATGAGTTCTTTTCCGGTTCCGCTTTCGCCTTGCAGATAAATCGTCGATTCGGTGTCGGCAATGCGCGAGACAATATCCAGAACACTGCGCATTTTGGCGCTCTTGGCAACGATATTGGGAAAATCATAGGCTTGCTCCAGCAAGCCTTTTAGCCGTTGAATTTCTGAATTGAGCCTGCGGTTTTCCAACGCGCGCGAGATCTGCAGCAACAGCTCCTGGGTATTGAACGGTTTACTCAGATAACTATAAGCGCCCTCCTGCATTGCCTGAACGGCGCTCTCAACCGTTCCATAACCGGTTAAAATAATGACGCGCATGCCGGGATTGATTGAATGCAGCTCGCGCATCACGGAAATGCCGTCCTGGTCGGACAATCGCAAATCGACAATACAAAGATCGAAAATAGCTGCCTTGGCAGCCTGCACTGCCTCCTGACCGGTTCCTGCGGTCGTAACCTCGTATCCTTCCGCTTTCAACTTGAGAGCGATCAGCTCAATAAGATTTTGATCGTCATCGACAACAAGAAGGTTACCTGCCGACATGGCTATTCTCTCTATAGGTAAAGTTTAAAAAAGCATCTCGGAGCGATCATTGCCTGTTCCCCCACGATGCCGGACATAAGTGATGGCTAGTTAAACGAACGAAGCCGATAAAGACCGCGCGTAAGTATTTGCCCTACGGAATCGTCGGGAAATTGCACACGCCATAGGCCATTTATCGTCTTAATAGACTGTTATTCGCGACAGTGCAATATTCTAACCAAAATTGCTTTCAGCCGGGTTTAGACACAGCGGATCTAT
>DATIEH010000351.1:0-3668 GCA_035455905.1 Binatia bacterium
GGGCTGGATCAATCTCGGTTGTTATCGCGTGATGATTCACGATCGCGACACCTTGGCGCTCTATATGTCGCCCGGTCATCACGGCAATATTCACCGGCAAAAATATTTCGATCGCGGCAAGCCGTTTCCGGTGGCTATCAGCTTCGGTCCCGATCCGTTACTTTGGTTTTTTGGCCAGATGGAAATTCCCGCGGGGCAGTCGGAGTACGATTATGCCGGCGGTGTGCGCGGCGAGGCATACGAAGTCATCTGCGGCAAGCACACCGGCCTGCCGATTCCAGCTTATTCCGAGGTGGCAATTGAAGGCGAGGTTATTCCGGGAACCAGCATTCCTGAAGGTCCGTTCGGCGAGTTCACCGGCTACTATGCCGGCGGATTGCGCTCCGAACCCATGCTCAAAGTCAGGCGGCTCATGTATCGCAACGATCCGATCATTACCGGTGCGCCGCCGTTCAAGCCCGCGGCGGGAGCGGAAAATAATCTGATTCGAGCTGCGTATATTTGGCATTATCTCGACAAAGCGGGCGTGCCGGACGTCCGCGGTGTCGCGTATTACCAGACGCGTATGCTTGTCGTCGTGGCGATCAAACAGCGCTATCCCGGACATGCGCGACAAGCGGCGCTGGTCGCGTCGCAATGCCGGGCCGCGGCGCTGCTGACCCGATATGTAGTCGTCGTCGACGAGGATGTCGATATTTGGGACAGCAATGATTTGCTCTGGGCGCTGTGCACGCGCACGGACCCGGCCAAAGACATCGACATTCTCAGGCGCTGCTGGAGCAATCCCATCGATCCGATCATTCCGCCGAGCGAGCGCGGTTTTCAGTCGCGCGGCATCATCGATGCGTGCAAGCCCTATGAATGGTTGAGGGATTTTCCAAAAGTTTCAGGAGCCAGCGAAGCGCTGAAGAAAAAAGTCACCGCGAAATTCGGCGCAAGCCTGGCCGGAAACCATTAACGGCAGAGACCATGTAGGGCGCCGGCGCTCGCGCCGAGGCATGAGAGGGTTTTTCTTTCCTTCGCCCGCTTGCGCGAGAGCGGAAGGTGATGGTCGGGATTACACGAAGATTTTATGAAGAAAAAAATCATGTCAATGTTTGTGTGGCTTTCGATTTTGGCGGTATGGCAGAGTGTGTATGCGCAATCCAAGTCATTGGAAAAAGTGCGGCTGACGGTGCCGGCCAAGGCGCTGACCTTTGTGCCGTACTACTTCGGTAAAAGTCAGGGAATATTTGCCAAAGAAGGAATCGATCTCGAGATCATCGTGATGCGTCCGCCGTTAGGCGTGACGGCGCTCTTGGCCGGTGATCTCGAATATACGGCCGCCGGCGGGCTGTCGTTCCGTGCGGCGTTGAAGGGCGCGCCGCTCCGAACGATTACTTTCATCCAAACCCGACTGAGCTTCAGCCTGGTTGGCCAGCCTGGCATGACGCCGGCGCGCATTCGCAATGTCGCGGTGAGCGGGATCGGCTCACTGGCACATTATGCGGCAATCACCGTCATGAAAAGATTGGGTAACGAGAAGGTGACATACATTTCCACCAACACCACTGGTAACAGCTACACGGCGCTGCTGGGCAAAGCGGTGGATGCGGCGATCGTAACGCCGCCTTACACATCGATGGCAACTCTGGCCGGTTATCCTGATCTCGGCAATACGTTTGATGTGCGCGATTTGCAGGGAGGGTTGGTGGCTCGGCTCCAATACCTGCATGAGCGCCGGGAGCAAGCGCGCGCGATGATCCGGGCTACGCTACGAAGCATGGAGAGCATCGTCAAAAACGAGGCTGAGGCGGTGGCTTATCTAGACCGGGATTTCGCCCTCGAACCGAAAATCGCGGCGGACACCTATCGAATTCTCAAACAGATCGTCAACACGGACGGTGACATCGAGGAAGCGGTGCTTAAAACGATTCTCGAGAAGATCAAGCAGGAATCCGGCGTCACGGCTGAAGTTGCATTGGATCGCCTGGTGGATCTGTCGCTTTTGCGTGAAGTGAAGGCGGAACTCGGCAAGAAATAGTCTGCGGCGCCGACGCCGACGGGAATTTTTCGTCGCAGACGGCGGTATGTACTTGCGTCGGCGATATCGGCCTGCATAGAATCGGCCGCATTGACGAGAGGAGAACGGTTTATGAAACAATTTCGGCTGGTCGCCATTTGCATGTTAGTTTTAAGTTTCCATCCATCCCGCGTATTTGCCGATTTGCCGGAGCCAAAGGCCAAGGAGAATCCCAATATGGCGGCGGGGCGCAAAGCGATCGAAGCGAAAGATTACCAGGGCGCCGTTGGCCATCTCACGAAAGCGGTGCAAGAGGAGCCAAAGAACGCCGACGCGCAGAGTATGCTCGGTTACAGTTACCGAAAGCTCGGCACCTTCGATAAATCCATGGAGCACTATCAAACCGCGCTGAAAATCGATTCGAATCATCGGAGCGCGCACGAGTACCTGGGCGAGCTTTACCTCGAAATGAATCAGCCCGAGAACGCGGACAAACAACTAGCGGCCTTGAAGAAGGCCTGCCCCATGTTCGGCAAATGCGAAGAGTACGACGACCTGAAAAAGGCGATCGACACTTATAAGGCGAAAAAAAAGTAGTTTGCAGGACACGTCATTTCTCCCGCTGTGACGCTGTGTCGGATGGGCGAACGCCCCGTATCTGTCATCTCGAGCGCGAAGCGAGAGATCTTTCATTTTCGCTCGCATAAAGGAAGATTTCTCGCCCTTGGCTCGAAATGACAGTGGGGACAAAGTTAAGCGAAAAAAGAGCGGGAAATCGAGGCTAAGGACGAGGGCAGCTAACATGGCGGAACAGGTGAAATCCCGTATCGGATTTGTCAGCGGCGGCGCGGGCTCGATGCCGCATTACAACAGTTTCCTTCCGATTTTGCCGAAAGAAGTCGAACTCGATTTTCAGGGCTTAGAGCTTTACGGAAAATCGCTTTACGAGATCGCGGGTAAGAAAGAAACCATCGTCCAGCGCGTCAGTGACTTTGTCGTCAGTCGGAACTGGCAGGGCGTGATCGTTACCGCCGCGCCGACGGAAGTCTTAAACCCGGGACTCTACGACGCGCTCGAGAAGGCTGTCACCGTGCCTTTCACTACCGCGCTTCACGCCTGCGTGACCGCCCTCGGTGCATATTCGGCCCGAACCGTCTTATTACTCACGCCGTTTGACGCGCGGTTGAACGAATTGATCGTCGATCACCTCGACAAGGCCGGTGTCACGGCGCTCGCGCCGCAGTCTTTCGCCGAGCTCTCCGTGCCGAAACGAATGACGCCCGATGAAGTTTTCGAGCTGACGAAGAAGAATTTGGCTACGGTGGGTAAAGTCGATGCGATTTACTTTCAAGGCGCCGTGCTCGATCCGATCAAAGTTTTGGACAAGATCGAGGCAGAGCTCAAAGCGACCGTGATCGCGAGTAACCCGGCGATGTTCTGGTATGTGGCTTGTGAGCTCGGGATGAAGTTTCCGATGCGCGGTTATGGGCGATTGCTGCGCGACTGGCCGGGGATTGCGCGATAACGCTCGCTTACGTAAGAAGGAGCGCTCACGGAGTTTACCCCTGAGCGCATCGAATGGTGCCGCGAATATGACAGAGTGACGTTTATACGCGGCTGCCATTTCGCCCGAGGCGAGAAACCCCTCTTTGGCACTCCGTCAGAA
>DATIEH010000352.1:0-2843 GCA_035455905.1 Binatia bacterium
AGAAACCATAACCGGCCGCCGCGAATACAGGCTCGGATGAATCAGGTTCCACATGGTCGGCGATTCCGCGATGTGCGTATCCGCGTCGATAATCTGACTCATGTACACCTCCAAAACGAGATGAACGTATCGAGAATCGATCCTCCGGGTCAAGTCGTTTGCGGATACTTGAAACCTTAGCTGGCGTGTTTGACAGCTGAGGCGGAGCGGACTAGGGATTGAGCCATGAAAAGCGCGATCTGGACAGGAAACAAGCTAATAGGAATCACTTTCCTGCTCAGCGCGGCGATTGCCTTCGGCAATCTCTCTCGGGCCGATGCACAAGTACCGATCAAAATAGGTATCATCAGTCCTACGTTCGGCCATGCGCCGTTCTACATCGCGCGCGAAAAAGGATTCTACAAAGCCGAGGGTTTGATCGGCGAGGTGATCGTCATGAATCGCGACGACCTCATATTGCAATCCCTGGTCTCAGATTCCATTCAATTCGGCAATATCTCGCCGAGCGCCATTTTCCCGGCCCGCGATCAGGGCCTGACGGATGTGAAATTAATTGCGGGATCGTTCAACGGAACGACGTATTCGATCATCGCCAATGCCAAATTCAAAACTCTCGAGTCACTCAAAGGCGCAACGATTGCGGTGTCGAGTCTTCAAGCCGGTTCGACTCAAGTGCTCAAATACATTCTCAAGCAGCGCGGACTGATTTACCCGCGCGACTACAATTTAATTCGCGCTGGCGGCACAACCTTGCGTTGGGCGGCGCTGCAAACGCAACAAGTCGATGGGGCCATTCTGGCCGAGCCGATCAGCCTCATCGCAGTGGAAAAGGGCTTTGCCAATCTCGGAGAAGCCTACAAGCTTGTGCCGGGGTATCAACTCGCCGGCGTGTGGATCAGAGAAGGTTGGGCGGCGAAAAACAAAGACGTGACGCTGCGATTTCTGCGGGCGTTCCAGAACGCACTCAAATGGCTTCACGACAACCGGACCGAGGCGCTGCAAATTTTGCCGAAACTCACCACCCTGCCTAAGACATACGTGCAGAGTGCGTGGGAAACCTATACGAAGGCAATTTGGCCGAGGGACGGCAGGGCCAATCGCAAAGGGCTGCAGCTGGTGATCGATCTGATGGCCGAAGACGGATTACTCAAGAAGCCCGTTAAGCCCGAAGACATCATCGATGATTCATATTTGCAGGAGATCGGGACGAAGCCGGAGTGAAGTAAATTTCACCATCGTGCGGATTGCTGCTTTTAGTCGATTTCAACTCAGCGCAAGTTTCCCGTGTGCCCCAACGAGTATCGTCCAGGCTGCGGCCAGACGGTGAGGCCGTGGGGCTCGGTTTTGACCGGAATACTTTTCACGTCACCGGTGGTCGTATCAATGACATAAACGCAGTTGTCATAACGCCCGGAAAGCCACAACTGCTTACCATCGATGCTGATATTCCCCATGTCCGGACTGCCGCCGCCGGGAATCGGCCAGGTCTTGTCTACTTTTCGGGTGGCAAAGTCGATCACGCTCACGCTGCCTTTTCCCTTCGGCGGTCCGTAAACACGCGCGACGCCGCGATTGGCAACATAAAGTTTGGTGCCGTCGCGGCTGGGATAGAGGCCATGGGTGCCGAGGCCCGTTTTGATATGGCCGATCTCAGCGAGCTTATCGCCATCGACCAGAAAGACGCCTTCGGCCTTCATGTCCGCAACATAGAATATCTTGCCGTCAGGAGAGATGCGTACGTCTTGCGGCATGCCGCCTTTGGAAAATTTAAGATAGCCCGCGACCTTTCTCTCGACTAAGTCGATTTTGGCGATGCTTTTGGCGTACTCGCAGGTGAAGATCGCATAACGTCCATCAATGGAAAAATCAGCATGATTGATGCCGCGACAATCGGGCGTCGCGATCGAATACTTCAGCGCCATCGTCTGCGGATCGCGGAAATCGAGCCGCTTGTGCGCTTCGGCGACGACAATCGCCGCGCTGCCGTCCGGGGTGAAATACATATTATAAGGATCGTCTACGGGAATATTTTTACCCGGCTTGCCCGTCAGCGGATCAATCGGGGTTACGCTGCCATCGGTGCGGCCTTCGGCATTGTTGTTGACCCATAGAGTTTTTAAATCCCATGAGGGCACGACGTGTTGCGGGTTGATGCCGACTTTGTATTTGTCGATGACCTTCAGCATTGCCGGGTCGATCACCCAAACGTCGTTGGAGGCTCGATTGGGCACATAGACAAGATGCAAATGCTTGGCGACGATGGGGCTAAGTTTGTCCGGGCGCGTTTCGCTGTAGAGGTTGTTCGGCTCGATCACCGGTGGCATGCCGGGAACGGTTTGAATCGTCCGTGGGGATGCTTCTCCGGCGATGAGAATTGACGGGAAAGCGCCAAGCAGCGCCAAAAGAATAGCCGCAGTTAACGTGCCGCGAACCTCAGCTTGCCGCATGAAGTTGCCCTCCAAAACAAACATATTGGTCACCGGCTCAGCTGTGCAAGCGAGCGGTTTGCAAATGTTAGATGAAAAGCTGCAGGAATTCGAGAGTTGCTGCTATGCGGCGCTCTTTTTCTTTTGTTTCTGCATCGCCCAGTAGACGTTTTCAGGCTTGAGCGGAAGATCGTAGATGCGCACGCCAATGGCATCTGCGACGGCGTTGCCGATGGCGGCAGGTGTGGGTGCCAGTCCCGGCTCGCCGAGCCCTTTAGCGCCGTAAGGGCCCTCGGGTTCGGCGCACTCGACGACAATCGAAATCAGCTCCGGAATGTCCAGTGAAGTGGCCAGATGATAATCGAGAAACGATGGATTACGCACTTTGCCGCTCGGATCCACAACCATTTCTTCGTG
>DATIEH010000353.1:0-3217 GCA_035455905.1 Binatia bacterium
GAAGCTTGGCCTGACCGCTTTCACGCTCGAGTGGGACGGCCATGTTCAAGCGATGACGGGGAAACGGGAGTTTTGGAGCGGAGTAAAAGATCTTAGTCTGCGTCAACCAAAAGTGCGTTTACCAAGCAGCCGTTCCTGATCAAGGTTGATTTGCTTGCAGCTCGCAAAAGCAAAATTTCTATAGTGTCATTCTGAGCTATAGCGAAGAATCTCTTTCAATTTTAGCAAAAGATCCTTCGGCTATCGCCTCAGGATGACGTAGCGCAAGGTTTATCGGTTGAAAGCTCGAAACGGACAACTGCGGTTATTCAGATCGGCCAGTCCGGCGGCAAATCCTTGCGTAGCTTCTGATATTGCGAATCATCGGCATGCTTATCGCGCAGCCGTTCGAGCGCCGCGACAACCTCCTCCTGGCTGATTTTCAACGTGTTGGAGACCATTCCCGTGGTCTCTTCGAAGCCAAGGCCTCAATTGCTGTATCAGCCGCGCATGCGCTGCAGTACGTAGATATCCTGGTAATTTTTCGCCATAATTTTTCCTTTTAACTTCTCGCAGAGAAGCCGATCTTCTGCGTGGTAATCAATTCCACCGCGGTTTGCGGTTCGCCGCCTTCTTTAACGACCACACGAATACGCACAAAGATGCGCCACGGCTCTTTGCACCAGACGGCCTGAAAGATGATGAATGCGTTTTCGGTCACGAGTCCTGGCGGCTCATCGCAATGCACCAGCGCCCGAAAAGCAACTTGTCCGCCCTCACTGATCTCCAGGGGTGGGTCGAAGCGTTGTTCGGCTGATTTAAACTGACCATGAGGCAAACGGGCGCTCAGAATCGCAATTGCGCGCGGGCCCTTATTGGCTATCGTCCATTCCACTGCCCAAACGCTAGTGATGCCGCTTGCTGACATGAACACCTGCTTAACAGAGATAATCGGACCATCATCCATTTCACGCTTCGAGCAACGCTTACTTGAGACGCCCTTCCGCGCGGAGCTCCTGTTGGGCAATTTTTAAGAGCTTGTCGTTGACGACCCGATCCAAAGTGAACTTCGCGTCAACCAAACCATTGCGCTTGTCTTCGTCGAGCATAAACTGAAGCCCGCTGATATTCACCGACAGGTCGCCGCTCAACGCTGGCGCGTATAGGTCATAGGCCAGATTGACGAGCTCCGGTTCACCCTGAAGCTTCGCTTCAAATCCAGCTTTGATGGCGTCAGCTTTGTGAAATTTTGCCAGCTGAATTCCGAGAATGAGCGCTTTCAGGAAGCCTTTGGCCGTCTCGGGATTTTTTTCCAAGAATTCGTTGCGCACGGTCAATATCGTCTGCGGAATCGCCAGCGTGTCGCTTAGATTAGCGATCATCGGAAAACCGATTCGCGTAAGACGGACGGTATCGTCGGGAGCAAACGGTGCCGCTGCCACAATACCTTTTTCCAAAGCGCTTGCGCGCAAATTGCTGCCGCCGATGGCGCGCAGCATAAGATCCTTATCGGGATCGATCCCTTTGCGCCGCAGAAATGTGCGCATGGCGAAATCGGAAAACGCGCCCGCGCCCGTGACGCCGATGGTTTTTCCTTTCATCTCCTCTAAGGTCCGCGTCGACTTGCTGCCGACGATTTGATAATTCGTGGCGTTGGAGATGGCGCCGATGATGACGGCATCAAGGCCGCGCGCCCGGCTGCGCATAATAGCCTGGGCGCCGCCGATCTCGGCAAAATCCACTTCGCCGGATGACAGCGCCGCTAAAGCTGCGGGCCCGCCGCGGACAAAGATCGGTTGGAT
Organism: Binatia bacterium; assembly: GCA_035455905.1. Taxonomy (GTDB): domain Bacteria; phylum Desulfobacterota; class Binatia; order UBA9968; family UBA9968; genus DP-20. The sequence continues at coordinate 1,782 of DATIEH010000353.1, forward strand.
ATCCAACCCCTGGGCTTTGAAAAACCCCCGCACGAGCGCAACCCGAAAAGGCAATTCGCTGTTCCACGCCAGACCCGTAAAGACGACGCGCAGGTTTTTCTTTTCCTGAGAATTCGCCGCGGATGGAGCAGATGCCCAAACAGCGCAGAGCAATACTAAGCTCACGTACCAGGTGACTATTGCCGTGCGGTTTCTCATGGCGCTACTGCTTCAACTTTCCTTCCGCGCGGAGCTCCTGCTGGGCAATTTTTAGAATGCGGTCGTTAATCACGCGGTCGACGGTGAAGTTTTTATCGACGAACCCGGCGCGAATGTCTTCATCGAGCATCTGCTGAATGCCCGAGACGGCGATCGACAGGTCGGAGGTCAAGCCCGGCGAATAGAGATCCCAGGCAGCGCTCACAATATCAGGCTCCCCTTGCAGTCCGGCATCGTAACCGGCTTTGATCGCTTCTTTTTTGTTGAATTTTGCCAACTGAATCCCCTGGATATACGCCTTGAGCATGCGCTTGCTGGTTTCCGGGTATTTTTCGAGCACTTCGTTTCGAGTGACGATGATATTTTGCGGAATTCCAAGAGATTCGTTCATATTGCTGATCACCGTATATCCCGACCGCATCAAACGGACGGCGTCTTCGGTTGAAAACGGCGCCGCTGCGATAATCCCCTTCTCTATCGCCGCAGCCCGCAGCACCGTGCCGCCGATGGCGCGCAGCACCACGTCTTTATCGGGGTTTAGGTTATTCTTTTTCAGAAATGCTTTTACGGCGAATTCCGAATAGGTTCCGGCGCCGGTAATACCGATCGGCTTTCCCTTGAGCTCTTCCACGGTTCGAGTCTGCTTATTGCCGAGCAATATGTAATTGGTTGTGCTCGAGATGCAGCCGATGATCGAGAGATCCAAACCGCGGGCTTTGCCGCGAAAGATCGCCTGGGCGCCGCCAATGCTGGCGTAATCGACTTCACCCGAAACCAGCGCCGCGATGGCTGCGGGGCCGCCGCGAATGAGAATCGGTTCGATTTGCAACCCCTGCTGCTTGAAATACCCGCGCGCCAGTGCCGCTCGGAACGGGATTTCGCTATTCCAGGCGAGGCTGACAAAGACCATCCGGATATTTCGCTTCTCCTGAGCAAATAACTGACCCGACAGCAGTATGAGAACGGCAACCCAGACGCTTAGCCGTAATAGTGTGTGTGTGCGCATTCAATTTTCCTCGTTTTATATAACCCGCTAACGAGCCTCAGGTTCGCTTGTCATCTCGAGCGGAGCGAGAAAACTTTTTTCAACGTCAATGGAAAAGATTTCTCAGGGACTTTCTCTGAACTGGCAAAAGATTTCGAAATGACAGACTGTGAAACTGACAATCATTCCGCGCACGCACTCTAGCAAATCGACTCAGTTCAGGAAAGCAACGGCGCCTAGTTTTGGCGTCGGC
>DATIEH010000354.1:0-4371 GCA_035455905.1 Binatia bacterium
CGCTTCGGCCCAGGTGCTCGTTGGTGCGGATAGCAATTGCGCCTTGCCCAGCCTGGGCGACCTCGTCTTCCAACATAACAAAGTCGACTCGACTGGGATCGATATCGTCGAGGCGGAGCTTTCCCGATAATACCGCCCGAACCAATTCCGGCCGGTCCCGTTCGGCTTGGTCTCGCAATCTGCGCCGTTCCTCGATCCAAGCGCGTCCGCGGTCGCCGGTCAGCGGGATTGCGCGCACTTCGAAATGAATATGGTTTTCATCGTCCACAGGCACTTTGAAAACCATCACGTCGGCGCGCTTGATCGCGGGATCGACCACTTGCCCGTTGATGAAATTGATGTTGGGCATGCCGAAGAAGAAAGTAACGTCCTTTCCATTCGGATATTTGGCGTAACGTTTAACGCCCCATTCCGACTCTTCGACAGAGATGACCGGATCGCCAAGCACCACGTGATCGTCCACCGAGTCGCGGTGCCGTTGATGCACGAAGCGTACGTGGACACTATCCAACGAGTTGTCGATATTGTTGAAGTAGTTGCAAATTCGCTTGAGCGCCGCGACATCTAAGGAAATCTCGGGAGTTTCGAATCGGGGATATCGTGGTAATGGCGGGGGCGCGCCTTCCCCTAGATAAGCGAAGATCAGCCCAATATATTCTTGGATTGGATAACTCGGGACGCGCACTTTGTCCGCGAAGGATTGTCCTTCCGCCGGCTGCTCCACACATTGTCCTCCGCCGTCATACTTCCAGCCATGATAAAAGCAGCGGATACATTCGCCTTCCACCGAACCGACGGACAGCTGTGTGCCGCGATGAGCGCAGCGTGGCCCAACCAGATACGCCGTTCCGCTGGCGCCGCGATAAACCGTGAATTGTTCGCCGAGGATTTTCACCGGTAACGCTTGCCTGGTTCTCAGCTCATAAGCGCAACAGATCGGCTGCCAAAAACGCCGTAGATAGCGTCCCGCCAAAGTTCCCGGCCCAGTATGAACGAATTCCTCGAAATCCATCTCGACCTCTCGGCTTATGCAATCATGAGTCGTCAACAACCAACTAATTCAAACGATTTGACCCAGCCCAGTACTAAACCCCTACTCGGAAATCGGCTCCGCACCGGCGATCGTGGGATCGAAGGTTCATATCCAACAATTGAACGGCTTGGGCACTCTTAGCCTAAGTCTCCAGCGTAGCTGGATGAAACATATCCTCGGGCCTAAACTTTCGCGTGACCAGCCCCTGCCGCAGCGCATAATCGAGCATTTTATCGATTTCTGGCCGGCTCCTTTTAAAGCCCCAAACGTAGGGATCGCCGCCGGCCAGAGCGCGCTCCTCTTCCCAAAGCGCGCGATACCACAATCCGGTCATGTGCACGCGCTGCCGATCGAGCCAGCGATAGCACTCTTGCTTCGCTGCCTGCCACGCATCGAAAAGGCTCATCGCTATCCACGGATGCTTTTCTAGCACGTCGCTCTTGACGACGAGTGTGTGCTGGATCGGAAAGAAGCCGGTTTTCTTGAAATAGTTCCGTTCCTCTTCGGCATAGTGCGGCACCAAGAACTCAATATCGGGATAGTCGAAGGGCGCCCAGGTTTCCGTAGTAATGGCCGCATCGATCGTCCCGGAGATCAGCAGATCACGAAGCCGCGCACCTTGCGGTGCAATCTCGAGCTCGAGCCACGACGGCGGTCGCCAGTCGCCGATTTTTTCTTCCCAGTTCGCCACCCACGTGATCGAGCGCAGATCGACGCCGTATTCCTCTTCTAAAATTCCGCGTGCCCAGAGCGCTGTCGTCGTAAACCAGGTCTGCAGTCCGACTCGTTTGCCATTGAGATCCGTGGGCGTGCGAATTGCTGCGCGCTTGTTGATGTAAATATAGGAATGACGAAACATCCGTTTAACAAAGATCGGGATTGCGGTAAGTCCGAGGGTCTGCTGCTCCAAATCAGCGATATAGATGCCGGTAAAAAATTCTGCGATGTCGAATTTTCCTGCTCGCGCATCGCGCTGTCGGCTTCGATCGTCCGAGTTGACGTGAATATCCAACTCGAGGTCCCGCGCCTTGATCCGGCCATCGATTAGCGGCTGGGTACGATCGTATAAGGCGCAGGTCATGCTCAACTTCAAGGTCATTGTGCTCCGGCGTGTGTCTCTGGAATTACCAACCGCTATGGCACCGAGCGCCAGCCCTTCAATTCAGCCATGATTTTTCGGGTAAGTGAAAAATCAAAAATTTTCGCCAACGGCGGCGCTTCCTTCAGATCGAGCCGCTTCAGAACATGCTCTACCGCTTTAGCCTGCATTTCCGAGCTTAAAGTCCCATCCGGAGTCATCGCGGGCCTGACAACCTGATCGTAAGCGTTCGCCGCGAGCCGCTCCTGTAATTGCAAGTAGCGCGCGATGAAAGGAATCGTTCCGGCTCGATCTTCTTTGACGTGGAGAAACCCCTTGTAGGTACCGCGCAGGAATCGTTCCATTTGCGCCCGATTCGATTGCAGCGAAGCGTCCCTGACGAGAACGCTGCCTTGCAGCTCGACGAGATCCTGCTTCGGAAAAGAAACAAGCTCGCGAAAGCCGGCTTCCTCGGCTTTGAAGGTAACCGGGGGTGAAAGCATCGCTGCATCCACGGTTCCCGCTTGCAATCCGGCGAAAATGGTCGGCATCACGCCAAGGCTAAGAACTGCGACGTCGCGATTGGCATCAAGTCCATTTTGTCGCAAGATTTCGCGCAGCAAAGAGTCCGGACCGCTGCCGATGCCCGAGACGCCGATCCGCTTGCCTTTTAACCCCCGTACATCACGGATCTCGGGCTTGGCGAATAGCCAGAACATCGCCCGGTTGTAGGTCGTGAATAAAAACTTGAAGGGCGAGCCGCGTAAAACCGGCGGCAAGCCAGCGCCGCCGACTGTAGCTACGGCTACGTCATCGCTCAATAACGCGCGACTCGCGGTTGGCGCACTCATTAGAATCAGCTCGACATCCAATCCCTCGGCGCGATAGTAGCCCTTGTCACGCGCGATCGTGAACGGCAGCACCGCCTGTGTGGTGCTCGGAATAGCGATTTTAACCGTCTCGGCGCCGGAGTCTTCGAAACTTACGAAAATGAACAGCAGCAAAAGCGTCAACGAGAGTCTTACAAATACCTGCATGAAATGGATTTCTTTCTTGTGAAAACCAAACTCGGTCAGTTTTCTTCGATGCCCATAATTCGCGGCAGCAATCTCTCCGTCAAGGTCGCACCGGGCAGCGACAGACCGAGGTCCTTGGCTAGAGCCAGCGCGAGGCCGAGGCTTTTCTGAAAAACCTCCGTACGCCGCCGGCGAACCTCTATGGGATCTTGAGCGAGCTTGAAGCGATCTAGCCAGTTCTCGACGACGAAGCTCTGCGCCGAGCTGGCCTGCAATATTTTTTGTACCGCGGTAAAGTCCAAACCGCATTGTTCCGCAAGGATCTCGGCTTCGTGTGCCGCCAGCATGTTGATGCAGGTGACGACCTGCACAATCAGCTTCGTCGCAGCGCCGCTGCCCAGTTCGCCCATGCAAAAAACCTCCGCAGCCGAGGCTGCAAGGACGTCACGGCAGCGGTCAAGCAATTGAACTTCCCCGCCAACCATACAGCACAGCGACCTGGCGCGCGCGCCGGCCTCGCCGCCGCTGATCGGCGCGTCGAGAACATGCGCTTTTGTTTAGCTGCGAATTTGCTGGCGAGCATTTGAACCGTTTCCGGCAACACCGTACTGTGCAGCGCGATAATCGTTTCCGGCCCGACTTCCTCAATTACACCGTCAGCGCCGAGCAGCACCTCGACTACCTGCGCGTCATCGACCACCGCGAGTGCGATCAACTCCGAGCTTCTCGCCAGTTCCTTCGGCGATTGAGCAACTCTGGCTCCGAGTTTAGCCAGCTCTCGAACCGGCTCGTGTCGGACGTCGTAAGCAGCGACATCATAGCCGCTTTTGAGCAAATTGATGGCCATGGGTTTGCCCATGCGGCCGAGGCCGATAAAACCGATGCGGGTAATTTTTTGGTTCATGGAAACGCGCTGCTTGGAGGCCCGGATAATAGTTATCTGCCATCCGATTGTCCAGCATTCGAACCGATTGCCGTTGACTCATTTTGAGCCAGCAGACCTAATCTCCGAAGCGAGATTCTTGGCTCCCGAGAAATGAGAGAAGGATTGTCATCCCGAACGCACGAAGCGAAACATCTAAAGAAACGAGTTGCTTCCACCCGATTCCCGGTTTTCACACCTTCATCAAATGGAAGTATTCTGCCGGCGGCGCTTGACGCTTGCTCGCCACAAGTGATTAGATCCGATCACTTTGTGAAGGAGGCAGGATTATGGCCGAAACAGAGAAGGAATACCTCGTGGG
>DATIEH010000355.1:0-19508 GCA_035455905.1 Binatia bacterium
AATGTATGGGGGCAAATCGGCGAAAGCGCAATCGCGCCGAGTGTCGGTTCCAGGATCGGACCGGCAGCGGCGAGGGAGTAAGCCGTGGATCCCGTGGGCGTCGAGATAATCAGACCGTCGGCTCGATAGGTGCAGAGATAATCATCCCCCACATAGGTCTCGAGATCGATGATTCGGCTGCGCGCGCCTTTGGCGATCACCACATCATTCAGCACGCGAAACTTGTGCGGCCGTCCGTTTTTTCCCGAGACCCGCACTTCGAGAGTCATGCGCTTCTCGATTTCGTAATCGCCGTCCAAGGTCTTGCTCAGCACCCCCTCCAGTTCGTCCACCGCCACTTCGGTAATAAAGCCTAATCCGCCGAGATTCACGCCTAGGATTGGCACGTCCGGACGTTCCACCAACGGCGCGATATTGAGCAGCGTGCCATCGCCACCGAGCGAGATAATCAGATCGGCCTTGGCCGCCATCTCTTTTTTGCTGCAGGATCGTGCGCCGCTGCGTGCCAGCCCGTTTTCCACGCACACTTTCTTGCCGCGCTTTTTGAGCCAAGGCACCAGCCAACGAACCATTTGCGCCGCTTTAGGTTCCTGGTACTTGGCCACGAGACCGACGGTACGAATCATCGAGAAAAATCGCTCCTGGGCGAGATTACCATGGGATATGAAAATGTCCACGGGATTACTGACTGCCCAGAGCAAACGGCGGAGAAAAAAAGTCGCCAAGCAGCGACGGCGTCAAACCACCCGGGCGCGCAAACGCGAGCTCAAATAATCCACCAACATCACTAGTGCGATGAGCACGAGCACGATCGCTGCGGCCTCCTGGTATTGAAAGGTGCGAAAGCTGGTGTTCATCAGGTATCCGATGCCGCCGGCGCCGATCAGGCCGAGCACCGAGGCGGCACGGATATTGGTTTCGAGCCGATAGAGAGTGAACGAAATCAGATCCGGAAGAATTTGCGGCAGCACGGCAAACGACAGAATTTGTGCATATCCTGCGCCCGTGGCGCGGATTGCTTCTACGACGCCTTCGTCGATATTTTCCACCGATTCGGAAAGCAGCTTACCCAGCACAGTGGCAGTGTGGACGGCCAATGCGAGCGTGCCGGCAAAAGCGCCCAGACCGACGGCCGCAACGAACAGAAGTCCCAGGGCGAGATCGGGGATGGTGCGCACCAGATTTAAGAACGTGCGCACTCCATAGTAAACAAACCGATGCGGTGTGGTATTGCGGGCAGCGAGGAAACCCACTGGGAAAGCCACCAGCAGGGCCAGGAACGTGCCCGCGAGCGCCATCTGCACAGTCTCCAGCGTCGCGCCGATCACGGTTTGTGGAAAAGTGTTGTCCCACCAGCGCTGACGGGTGCGGGCTTGCTCGTCGGCCAACGGCAGCGGCACAAGCAGATCCCTCCATGACAACGTGTCGGGCAAAAAGTAGTTTTTGCTCTCGGTGATTTTGCTAAAATCCGGCGGAAACATGCGCCCGAGTGTCAGAAAAATTTGCGGAATGCCGTCGAGCAGTTCGCCGGGACGGATCTTCGCTCCGTGAATCGACCATCCGAGGACAAGCACGGCAAGCACCAGCGAAGCGTAAAAACTTCTGCTGCGCCTCGGCGGCGTCGGCGCTTCCAGCAGGATATCCGGTAGATTCGGTTGATGCGTCGGTTCCGGCAATGGGTCTCCTCCGGTCGACAACCTTTAAACGCTCGATCGCTCAGTGCTAATCATGGCGGTGATAGATTGCGTCAACAGCCGCATCGGACAATTGCGGAGTCGGACCGTCGAAGACAATCCGGCCCTGCTGCAATCCGATCACCCGATCGGAATATCCGCGCGTCAGCTCAAGGGTGTGCAAGCTGACCACCGCGGTGATGCCATCCTCGCGGCAAACTCGCTTGAGGATGTCGAGAACCACGCGCGACAGCCTGGGATCGAGACTCGAGACCGGTTCGTCGGCTAAAATGATGGCTGGTTGCTGCATCAATGTCCGCGCGATGGCAACGCGCTGCTGTTCGCCGCCGCTCAGCTCGTCGGCGCGTTTATAAGCGTGCTCGAGCAAACCCACTCGTTTTAAATTGATCAAGGCGTGGCAGCGTTCTTCGCGGGTGAACGCCCGAAATGTGCTGCGCAGCGCGGACTGGTAACCGAGCGCGCCGGCAAGCACATTGTCGATGACCGAAAGACGCTTGGCCAGATTGAACTGTTGAAAGATCATCCCGATCTTTCGTCGCAGATGGCGCAGGTCGCCGCCGCCAAGCGTTAGAACGTTAATGAGCGTCGTATTCGATGTACCGGATACCAGGTTCTGCGGCACCCAAATCTCACCCGAAGCCGGGTCGATGAGCCGATTGATCGAGCGTAACAAGGTGGACTTTCCCGAGCCGCTCAGGCCGATGACACCCAGGAATTCGCCCGGCTCCACGGTGAAGCTCACGCCGCGCAATACTGGCGCATTCCCATTGTAAGCGTGACAAAGATCCTTGATCTCGAGAATGCTCACGAGCCCGTCTTCTGAAGAGACTCTTTTATCTGAATGCCCGCCTCCGTAAAAGCCTTGCGCACGCTATCGTAGTCGTGGTCGGTGGCCGGAACAAAGCCGTCGATCTGGTACAGATCGCGCAGCATCTTCTTCCCTTTCGCATCACGGCTGAGCTCGACAAAAACCTCCTCAAGTCGTCTGACAATCTTCGGATCGAGACTGTCACTCACGACTAAATTGTCCGCCGGAATCGGCTCCGAGAAAGCGATCGCGCGAATACGTTTTATGTCTGCGGGATCTTTGAGATAGCGCATCCAGGCCGTGTCCTTGCTGTCCGGTGAATTGGCGTAGGTCGCCCCGGCATCAACTTTGCCGTTTAGAACCGCGAGCACGGTCGCGTCATGCCCGCCGGAATAAAGAATCTGCTTCAAATCGCGAATCGGATCGATGCCCTTCTCCTTCAACATTTTGCGCGGGAAAACGTGGCCCGTGGTCGACAGGCTGTCGCCGAATGCGAAGGTCTTCCCGCGCAAATCATCCAAACTTTTAATACCGCTATCCGCTCGGGTGATAATCGCGGCATAATAAAAGGGAATGCCTTTACGCTCAGATTTCAGAATGACTTTGATATTGGCTTCGTTTTTCGCGAGTACATAGGACGCGGGCGCCAGAAAAGCAACGTCAAGCTTGTGGACCCGTAGAGCTTCGACAATGCCGGTATAATCGGTGGCGACAAACGGCTCGATTTCCATGCCCAGCTCTTTCCGCAGGATGTCCACCAGCGGTTGAGCATTTTGCATGACCTGCTGGGCGTCTTCAGCCGGCACAAAGCCGACGCGGAGCGCCTTTGGACTGCTGCCACTCTTGCCGCAGGCAAGAGTGCACACCGCAAAAACCATTCCGATACCGATGGCGATCCACATTGGGCGCATCGCAACATTGATACTGAATGTGCTTTGATGGTGCAATCGTTATCGGTACAACCGATAGCTTATCCGCGCCAACGGCCTAGATCGCGTCAGCTGTCCTTAATCTCTTGAAGAAGTTGCGCCGATTCTTCCTTGTGCTTGGCGTCGTCGGAAAATTGGATCGGCAGTGCCGGAATGGACTTGAGCATGGCACGGGCATCGGGGAAGTCTTGGACGGCGATGTAACTGCGCGCCAGTTCCAGCCGGGAAAGGATCACTGTAGGGTTGAGCGCAACGGCTTTTCTCAGGTACTCGATGGATTTTTGCAGACTGCCGCTGGGTGGCGAGCGGCCGTAAAACACGCCGGCAAGGATGCGCCTGCCCTGGCCCAATGCGGCCAATTTGCGATGCCAAACACCGTAAATATGATAAGCGAGGCCGTTCTGCGGATCCCGGGCGATAGACTCCTCGATCGTGTCGCGGATTTCGCCGGCCAGATCCAGCTGCTTTTCAACCGAGGATACCATTGCAATGTTGCCTAATGACGCCGCCACCCAGAAATACCCCCAGGTCGAACTGGGGTCCACCTTGACCGCCCTCCGGGCGTAATCTTCGGCTTTGGAATACTCCTTCATCTTTCGCTCTTTCGAGTCGATCCCGTTTTCTGCAATGTGATCGCCGATATCTATGTAGGCTCGCGCCAGTTTGATCAGCGCCGCAAAATTTTCACCATCGATTTGGAGAACCTTCTGTAATTCGCCGGCGGCCTCACGGGCCTTGAATCGCGCATAGAGCCGATCGGCGTTCTGTTGCCATTGGGCAATTTGCGGGTTGTCACGCTGGCAACACTCAGCTCTGCGTTCTTCGGCGTCCGCAGCGCGCGCCGCCGGCATAAAGCCGTCGAAGAGCACGAGCGAGAGGATCAGGCCTACTGTTTTTTGCATCCGCGCCATGATTATAAGGATAGCGGTTTTCCCGCCTCATCGACAGACACGTAGACAACTTCGGCCTCGGTGACTTTGACCCGGTGACGTGGATCATGTCCACGCTCGGCTTCGACACTGATCTTGACTGTGATCGAAGTGGTGCCCCGGCGCACAATTGAAGTATAAAAACTGACTACGTCGCCGACATATACCGGCGCGATGAATTCAACACCGCGCATGGCCCGAGTGACAAAGTTTCGTGGCGCCAGCCGTGAGGCAGCGATGCCGCCTGCCAAGTCTAGGTGGCTGAGAATCACCCCGCCGAAAATCGTACCGCGGCCATTGGTATCGCGCGGTAACATGCTCACGCGCAGTGTGGGATCCGGGGAATCGCTCATGCTTCTAATGGACGTCTGCGGCGGTGTCGGCGAAGATGAAGTCGATGTTATCGCCTAAAGATAGGCCAGCCATTTTTCGTAACGGCTGTTCTTTCCTTTGATAATATCGAAGAAGGTAGTCTGCAGATCCTCGGTGACCGGACCACGCCGGCCGCTCCCGATTTGCCGATCGTCCACTTCGCGAATCGGCGTCAGCTCGGCGGCCGTGCCGGTGAAAAAAGCCTCATCGGCGATGTATAGCTCGTCGCGGGTAAATCGCTCCTCGACTAATTCATAGCCTTTGTCGCGCGCCAGTGTGATAATCGAGTCGCGGGTAATCCCGGGCAGTATGGATGTCAGCGGTGTGGTTTTGATCTTCCGATCACGGACAAGAAACACGTTCTCCCCGCTCGCTTCTGAGACGTAGCCTTCGGCGTCGAGCATGATGGCTTCATCGTAGCCGGCTTTTTTCACCTCGTGCTTGGCGAGCACGGAGTTGATATAGTTTCCCGCCGCCTTGCTCTTAGTCATCATGACGTTGACATGATGGCGCGTAAACGAAGAGACCTTCGCCCGGATGCCATTTCTCAGTCCTTCATCACCCAAGTAAGCACCCCACGGAAAAACTGCGATGCACACACTGACCGGGTTTTTTGGCGCATAAAGACCCAACTCGCCAAGCCCCACGAATGCCAACGGGCGAATGTAGCATTCCTTGAGCTTGTTGGCTCGGATCACCTCCAATGTCGCTCGATTGAGCTGCTCTTCCGTGTAGGGGATAGGAAATCCGAGAATTTTTCCGGAGTCTACAAGCCGGCGCGTGTGCTCGGCGAGGCGGAATACTGCTGAACGGCCGTCGGCCAGGAGATAACAGCGGATGCCCTCGAAATAGGCTGTCCCGTAATGCAATGCGTGGGTGAGGACGTGAACCTTGGCGTCTTCCCAGCGGACCAACTCCCCATCCATCCAGATCGATTCAGTTTTGAGCGACATATTCACTTTCTACGGCTTCAGGCATTCTACGCAGCGCCGGCGTGCTCATCAAGGCGAACAAAAAAAAGCCACCGGAAATCCGCGGTGGCTTGCGCGCGGTCCATCACAAATTACAAACCGTTTTTCAGTACAGGAGCAGGCTTGAATCCGACGGAGCGGCTCGCCTTGATATTTATAACTGCCCCGGTTTGCGGGTTACGTCCCTTGCGCGCCTTGCGCGAACGAACTGTAAAGGTTCCGAACCCCGGTACCTGGAACCTTTTGCTTTTTCTGATCGCTTTGCCGATTTGATCGAATGTCGCATCCACAGCCGTTGTGGCGGTTACTTTGCTGATTTTTGCGCTCTTCGCAACGGCCTCGACTAACTCTGCTTTGGTCATGGCCTAAGACCTCCGTCTACCACGATTGTCGGCGCTTCGCTGTTATGATTCGCAACAAAACGAAAGACCGATCATTTCCAATCCGCTCAAAAATGTCAACCCTCTTGCATTGCTTCCGCGGCTTCGTGCAACAACCCGTAGCGCACGCCCTGATCACTGACCAGCATCTCGTCTTTGCCATAGAATTTCATGATTCTGTCGATCAGACATGCACCTGCAAATATCACCTCCGCACGATTCGGATCGAGCCCGATAATGCCTTTTCGTTGAGCGATCGTCTTTATCTGAAGCGAAGACACTTGGGCGCGCACCTGTTGGGCTGTGATCCGACTGCCGTGGATCTCGGAATGAGAATAAGTTGCGAGCCGCTTTTCCATGGCCGCCAGCGTAGTAAATGTCGCGGCAATACCGACCAGCGCAACCCCGGAGCTTGCGTCGATGCCACGACTCGGTAACGTTGCAAGTTCTCGGTCTATGGCAGTGATCAGCGTTTCCGCTTCGGCGCGCTCGACCGGATCGGAATGAATAAATCGCTCCGTTAACCGCATCGAGCCCATGTCGATGCTTACGGCACGCGCTACCCCTAAGTCGTTGCCGCGAATAAACTCGGTGCTGCCGCCGCCTATATCGATCACCAGCAGCTCGCGATTTGCGAGCGGAAGACCGCGCTGGACGGCAAGAAACGAATATGCCGCCTCCTCAGCCCCGGACAGGACACGTACATCGAGTCCGAGATCATCGCGAAACCCCCTGCGTACCTGGTCGCTGTTTTTGGCGTCGCGGAGTGCGCTTGTACCCACTGCTGTCATCTCCTCGACTCCCAAGGTCCGGCATTGGTCAACGAATCGCTGCAGCACGTTCAAGGCGCGTCGTTCCGCTTCCGGTGAGATCAACCGCGTTTGATCGACGCCTTGCCCGAGCCCAACGATTTCCGCAAGATCGTCCAAGACTCTGAATCTGCCGGTATCTCTGATTTCCGCGATCAGGCAGAGAATCGTGTTCGTGCCGATATCGAAAAATGCGCTGCGTCGCGGGCTCATGAAAGCCCAACCGTTTCTGCCCTCGGGGGGAGAAGACCGGTTTCTCCTGCCCAAGCGGTAAGATCGGCGAGCGCGCGCCGGGACATCATTTCTTTTTTTAACTTCCCACGCAGCCGTTTCGCCAGCGGCGCGATTAAGCCGAAATTCACATTCATCGGCTGGAAATGCTTGCGTTCGGAGTCCGTAATGTAAGCGAGCAGTGCGCCCATCGCAGTGGTGATCGGCGGCGCGACCGGGCGTTCGCCGACAAGCAGCCTCGCCGCATTGATCCCGGCCAGCATCCCAGTTGCGGCCGATTCGATATAGCCTTCGACGCCGGTCATTTGGCCGGCGAAAAACAGCGTTGGACGGCGGCGCCATTGCAACGTGGGCTCGAGGTGCAGAGGAGCGTTGATAAAGGTGTTGCGGTGCATGCTCCCCAGACGGACGAATTCTCCTTTGTTGAGTCCTGGGATGAGCGCAAAGACGCGGCGCTGTTCCGCGTAGGTCATCTTCGTTTGAAAGCCCACCAAGTTGTAGAGGGTGCGCGCGCGATTTTCTTGACGCAGCTGCACCACGGCATACGGCCGTTTGCCGCTCCGTGGATCGCGGAGTCCGACCGCTCGCATCGGACCAAAGGAGAGCGTATCTTTGCCGCGGTCGGCCATTTCTTCGATGGGCATGCAGCCCGCGAATGGGACGAAGCGCTCGAAGGCATGTGTCGGCACGCGCTCGGCCGCAATCAAAGCATCGACGAACCGATCATATTCCTCGCGCGTGAGCGGGAGATTAAGATAATCGTCACCGCCTTTCCCGTACCGCGCGGCTCGGAAGGCAAGCTCCATATCGATCGAATCGGCAGTAACGATGGGGGAAATGGCATCGTAAAAATAGAGGTGCTCCTCGCCTAACGCCGCAGCCAACTGTCGCGATAGCGCCGGAGAAGTGAGTGGCCCCGTGGCAATAATGACGATGCCTGTTTCCGGAATTTGTCGAACTTCTTCGCGAACGATTCGGACTCCCGGTAATGCCTGAACCGTTTCAGTCAAGTCAGCGCTAAAAGCCTCCCGATCCACTGCCAATGCTGACCCGGCGGGCACCCGGTGCTGCTCGGCACAACGAACAATGATGGAATCGAGCCGGCGCATCTCGGCCTTGAGCAGCCCGGCCGGCGCCGACAGCAGATCCGAGCGCAGCGAATTGCTGCACACCAATTCACCGAGATTGTCTCCAGCGTGCGCTTCCGTCGAGCGCTGCGGCCGCATTTCATACAGCTCTATCGCCATGCCTCGCCGAGCGAGTTGCCAGGCCGCTTCCGCGCCGGCTAAGCCGCCGCCTATGATGCGCACACGATTTGGCACGGAATAAACAATTACAGAGAAACGCGCGTGATGGAAGTCAGGGCGCTCGAACGCTGGAGCCTTATGCGGTTTCGGACTCTATGCGGAAGCTGCCGAAGAATGATCCGCCGGCGGTTTTTTGGTGCTAAGCGGGGCCTCGATCTGAACTGAATAGCCGCATTCTTTGTTGTAGCAGCGCTGCGTCCTTCCCGCTCGTTTGGTCACCTTTTCCAGAAGGATCGGACTGCCGCAATCCGGGCAGGCGATCGCGATGGGTTTATCCCACGAAGCGAATTTGCACTCTGGATAACGGTCGCAGCCGTAAAAAATTTTGCCCCAGCGGGATTTCCGTTCCTTGATGTTGCCTTCCTTGCACTCCGGACACTTGATACCAAGATCCACCGGTTTTTCGAGCGGCTGGATATTTTTGCATTCGGGATAACCGCTGCAGCCGAGAAATCTGCCGAATTTCCCCCAGCGGAGCAGCATGGGTCGGCCGCAGAGCTCGCAGGTTTCGTTGACTTCTTCCTCGGCAACGATTTGAATGCCGCCGTTATCGTCGCGTTTGAAGTTCTTGGTGTTCTTGCACTCCGGATATTGCGGACATGCGAGGAATTCGCCGTTGCGGCCCCATTTGATCACCATCTTTGCGCCGCACTTATCACAGTCGATATCGGTGGGCACTTCCTGCCGCTTAACGTCGCGCATTTCTTTTTCGGCCTTCTTCAGATCCCGCGAGAACGGCGTGTAAAAGCGCTTCATCGCCTTGGTCCACTTCTCTTTGCCGTCCTCGATTTTGTCGAGCTCATCTTCCATGCCGGCAGTGAACTCGACATTCAAAATGTCCGGAAAGCTTTCCACCAGCAGATCGGTCACCAAAAAACCCAAATCCGTAGGCGCGAGCGCACGCCCTTCGTTCTGGATGACATACTCGCGATCGAGAATATTCGAGATGATCGCGGCATAAGTCGACGGACGACCGATGCCACGCTCATCCAGTTCTTTGATGAGCGAAGCTTGGGTGTAACGCGGCGGCGGTTGCGTAAAGTGCTGGCGCGGCTCGAGCGCCAAAAGATTCAATGCGTCGCCTTTTTGCAAATCCGGCAGCACGCCGGTTGAATCATCCGACGCGTCTTCGCCGTCGTCGTCTTCGCCGTTGGCGGTCGCACGCTCATCCCGGCCTTCGATGTAAACTTTCATGAAACCATCGAACTTGATTTGTTGACCCGTGGCGCGAAACAGCGCTTCGCGGACGGGAATGTCGAAGAGCGTCTGATCGTAGACTGCGGGCACCATTTGGCTCGCGACAAACCGGTCCCAGATCAAAGAGTACAGCTGGAACAAATCGCGCCGTAGGTAACGCCGCACCCGCTCGGGAGTATAGTCAAGCGATGTCGGCCGAATCGCCTCGTGCGCGTCCTGGGCGCCCTTTTTCGAGCGAAACGTATTCGGTTTTCCGGGAAGATAATTCTTTCCGTAACGCGCCTGAATGTGTTGCCGCACAGCGCTCAGTGCGTCGGCGGAAATGCGCGTCGAATCGGTACGCATATAGGTGATCAAGCCGACCGACCCGTCGTTGCCCAACTCCACCCCCTCGTAGAGCTGCTGCGCCAGCTGCATGGTGCGCTTCGGTTGAAAACCGAGCTTGCGCGCCGCTTCTTGTTGCAGCTTGCTGGTGACGAAGGGCGGCGTCGGATAGCGGCGCCGTTCCTTTTTCTCGACTTCGCCGACGGTCCAAGATGCACCTTCCAGCGATTGAACAATCTGTTGGACATGCGCTTCATTTTCCAGGCGAAAGTTCTTGTTATCGAGCTTTTGTCCTTGCCACTGAAATAATCGCGCTCTGAATGATGGCGGCAATCGGCCTTCGAGCTGCGCCGCCAGCGACCAGTATTCAACCGATTCGAAAGCGCGAATTTCGCGCTCCCGCTCGCAAACCAGCCGCACCGCCACGGACTGCACGCGCCCCGCGCTCAAACCGCGCCGCACTTTTTTCCAAAGCAGCGGACTAATTTGGTAGCCGACTAAACGATCCAAGACCCGGCGTGCGATCTGCGCATCGAACTTGTTTCGGTCCAGTTGCTGCGGATTCGCGATCGCCTCCTGCACCGCTTTTTTGGTGATCTCGTTGATCAGCACGCGATGCACCCGGCGATGATTCTTCGCCACCTGATCGGCGATATGCCAGGCGATCGCCTCTCCTTCGCGGTCGGGATCGGAGGCGAGATAGATATGCTCTTTTCCCCGGGCGGCTTTTTTGAGATCATCGACGACTTTTTTCTTCGCCTGGATCACATGGAAGTCCGGCGTGAAATCTTTTTTGATATCGACGCCGAGTTTGCTCTTCGGCAAATCGACGACGTGACCGACCGACGCCTTGACTTGAAAATCGCGACCCAAATATTTTTCCAGAGTCTTGGCCTTCGCCGGTGACTCAACGATGACTAAATTTTTGGCTGCCATGACTTAGCTCAGTTTCCTCAATGATTCATACCTGGTTGTAGCGCTATTTTTCCGCTCGATAGATTTTTCCCGGAGTTTGACAGACAAACCCCTGCAATTCCAAATCCAAAAGGACTTGTAGCACTTGAGGCGCCGGCAAGCCGCTTTGCTCGATGACTTGATCCACTTGCAGCGAGGTTTCCTTGAGCAGTGCGAAAATTTGTCGTGCTGCGGGGCCCGAATTCTCCGGCAGACTGCGTGCCGAAGCCGGAGCGGCATCGCCGTTGCGCCGCGACAACTGTGGCGCAACCTCTTCGATAATATCCTCCACGGTTTCAACCAGCTTGGCGCCTTGCCGGATCAAACGATGCGACCCTCGGCTGCGGCTCGCGCCCGCTTCCCCCGGCACGGCAAAAACTTCTCGACCTTGCTCCGCGGCCAGACTGGCGGTGATCAGAGAGCCGCTCTTTTCGGTCGCCTCCACGACGACAACGCCCAAAGACAGTCCACTGATCAGACGGTTTCGCGCCGGAAAATTAAATGCGATCGGACGCGCGCCCATGGGCAACTCTGAGATCACTGCACCGTTCTCGCTGATACGCCGATAAAGCATTTCATGCTCCGGCGGATAGGCGCGATCGACTCCAGAACCGAGCACCGCCAGAGTGCGTCCGCCCGCCTGAAGTGCGCTTTCATGCGCCATGCCGTCTATACCGCGCGCCATGCCGCTGACTACCGTAAATCCGAAAGACGCCAATCCGCGTGCCAGGTCGCGCGCGATTCGGCGGCCGTAATCACTGGCGCTTCTCGACCCCACAATGGCGATGGCTCTGGAGTCATTGTCGTGAAGTTCTCCCTTGACATAAAGCAGCGGCGGCGGATCAGCGATTGCTCGTAGCGACGCCGGGTAGGCAGCATCGCTGAATGGAATCATCTTGATGCCTGCCGCGCGAGCGCGTTGAATTTCCTTATCGATCTCCGCCCAGTCATTAAAGTTCGCGATACTATGGATAAGCTCGCGGTGCAGTCCCTCGATCTCCGCCAACTCAGCCGCAGAGGCACGAAAAACCGCCGCCGGATCCGCGAACCGTGCTGTGATTTTTTTGAAGCTTACGCCGCCGACTCCTCTAATCCTTCCCAAAGCGAGCCATGGCGCGCAGTCCTGGCCCGAAACCGGCGCGCCTTTTTCTAAAGGTAGAGGAGTCTGAATCATAGCCGTTGAAGCTTTGTCAAACTGGAGCGCGTAAACTCAGTTGTAAGCGCGGCCAGAGAAACGAAATATAGATGATAAGGTAATTTGCCGGCGAACGCTATAAGCTCCCCTCATCCATCCCCGAACTGCCGGCGCAGCGAAATAACCGCTTTTGGTGTTGCACGCGCTCCGAACCGCAATCGATCCCGCTAGTTAATATGACCACGATGACTGGATCGTTCTTCACGCCGGCTGCGCAAGTGCAAACGAATCGGCGTGTTTTCGAAACCGAGCTCTTCCCGCAAGTGATGGAGTAAATAGCGCTTATAGCTTTCCGACACCGCGTCCGGCCGATTGACAAAAACAGTGAACGTCGGCGGGCCAGATGCCGTTTGAGTGCCGTAATAAAATTTCACTGCCCGCCCCTGCGCGAGGGGCGCCGAATGGGCCCGGGTGATTTGCTGCAGTGCCTGATTGAATGCTGAAGTTGAAATCTTTCCGCGGTAATTTCGCACCAATCGCGCAGCCGTGTCGAGCAGTTTGCGCACTCCATAGCCCGTTGCCGCTGAAATCAGCGCGATTGGCGCAAAGTCCAGGAACGAAAGCCGATAACGGACTTCGGCGCGGTACTTTTCCGGGTCGCCGCCGCTTGTCGACACCAGATCCCATTTGTTAACAGCGACGATAAGAGCTTTAGCGCGATCCACCGCATAGCTAAGGATCTGAGCGTCCTGATCGGTGACCCCTTCAGGCCCATCAATCACATGAATCACGAGATCACTGCGGTCAACTGCCTTCAACGATCGTCCAACGCTGAACCGTTCGATACGATCATCAATCCGTGCCTTGCGCCGAATGCCCGCCGTATCCACCAGAACACATGCTTCACCGCCGAGCTCGAAAGGGGCGTCCAACGAGTCCCGTGTGGTTCCTGGCGTAGCATGGATGACCGAGCGCTCGTAACCCAGCAAACGGTTGACCAAAGTCGATTTACCCACGTTCGGCCGACCAACGATGGCAACACGCAACGGCCGCACAATAGCCTCGATTTTTTTTTCTTCCGGTGTTTCGTTAGGGACCGCCGGAAGTTCGGGGAAACGCGCCACCATCTGGTCCAGCAGATCCGCAATCCCCAGCCCATGCTCCGCGGAAATCGAAAAGAGAGTATCCAGGCCGAGGGCGTAAAATTCATAGAGGTTGTCCGCACGCCGTTCCGAGTCGAGCTTATTGACAGCAAACAAAACGGGCTTTTGCGATATGCGGAGCAGATCCACCGCCTCTGCGTCCAGAGGATTGAGTCCGCTCTTTCCGTCGAAGAGAAAGATCACAACGTCCGCTTCCTCCACCGCCCGGCGGCTCTGGTCTTGAACGCTCGCCTCGAGCCCGCCGTTTCCTTCGGTATCCAAGCCACCGGTATCGATCGCGACGTATTGCCGCCCATCCCATACGGCCTCTGCGTAGTTGCGGTCCCGGGTGACTCCGGGAAAATCGTCAACGATCGCTCTGCGCTCGCCGATGATGCGATTGAACAACGTCGATTTGCCGACGTTGGGTCGACCGACGATCGCCACAACAGGAAGTTTGCGCGGCCGCGGATGAATCGCGCGGCGAGGGGTGGAAAGCGCGCGCATCATCCCACACCCATTTCAGCTAACAAGTGCGGATTTTGCGTCCAGCCCGGATCGACTCGCACGAACAACTCGAGAAAAATGCGGCAGCCGAGCAGCGCCTCCAGTTCCTCGCGCGCCTGTTTGCCGATCTCTTTGAGCATACTGCCACGCTTCCCGATCAGTATCCCTTTGTGCGAATCGCGGTCGGTATGAATCGTCGCGCTAATGACAAGCAAATTTTTGTCAGCCTTTTCGGTGAACTCATCGATGGTCACCGCCACGCCATAGGGGATTTCCTCGTGGGTCAACAAAAATATTTTTTCGCGGACCATCTCCGAGGCAAGGAAGCGCTCCGATTGGTCGGTGTACTCGCCCTCCGTAAAGTAGCGCGGCCCCTCAGGTAACCATCCTTCGACGAGCTCCAAGACGAGATCCACTCCTTCGCCGCGCAGGGCGCTGACGGGCACGATCTCTTTTTCCGGCAATAACCGGGCGCAGTGTTCGATCAGCGGCAGCAGTTTGCTCTTGGAAACCAAATCGATCTTGTTCAACAGGATCAGCACCGGGGTTTGCACCCCGCGGAGGGTTTCCGCGATTCGCTCTTCTTCTTGTTTAATTTTGTCGTGCGCATCGAGGAGCCACAGCACGCCGTCGACTTCATCCAATGTTTGCAACGCTGTATCCATCAACCTTCGGTTGATCAATGAGCGGCCCTGATGAATTCCGGGCGTATCCAGAAATATGATCTGAGAGGAATCCTTCGTGCGAATCCCGGTGATGCGGTTTCTCGTCGTTTGCGGCTTCGGAGAGACAATCGCAACCTTCTCGCCGAGAATGCGGTTGAGCAAAGTTGACTTGCCGACGTTCGGGCGACCGATGATCGCGATATAGCCGGAGTGAAACGACAAATTTTTCTTGTTCTTGTGATCCGTCTCTGCCATAAGAGGGCCTGCAGCGCGCCAGTATTATGACATCCAGTCCTGTCCGTTCAAGGTTGCGCTCCTGCACCATTTTTCATGCCGATTAGCTTTACGCCGCCGATGAAACAGCGTGTCACTCGTAGGACGCTGGCGATGCTTCAGCGCTCGTTAGGCTATTTTCCAGAATTGCGCGACCAGCGCATCACGGTGGGCTACACGCGGAAGCACCTTGGCAGCGCCACGGTGATTTACCGGAAGGGAGCGCTTTCGAAGTTAATCATCCGGTTGCGCGTCCGCAAGGTCGCCTATCAAACCATCGGCCATGAGCTAACTCACCTGATCCAGGCGCTGGCCTATGGTGATCGATCAGGGAAACGGTCTTCGATCCCGGGGAAAATCCCTTGCGGCGAAAAACAATGTGACATTTGGACGCTCGCGCGTGAGCCGTTGTTTTGTGATGATGCGCCCACCTACATCAAGATGCCGCGCAGCGTACGCGATCATTGGCCGGATTACGCCGAAGAGGTGCGTGAGCTCTGCATCAGCGCCATCGCAAAGCGCCAGACACACCGCCAGTACATCCGTTGGTTGGAAGACGAGATTGCTAAATTGCCCGCTACGCAAGTGCGAAAAAAACCTGCCAGCACACAGCTCATGCTGCCGTGGTGAGGCGATCCGCAGCATGTTTACCTCAACCGTCGAGTATCGCTTCGATATCTTTAAGCTCGTCCCGCTTTAATATCCAATCAGCCGCCTTCACATTGCTCGTGACGTGTTCTACTTTCCGCGCGCCGGTGATCACCGAACAAATCGCAGGCTGCGCGAGCAACCAGGCCTGCGCCAGCTCATTGATGCCGCGACCCTGATCCTTTGCCCAGCCGGACAGCCGCGTTACGACTCGATAATTTTTTTCAGTCATGAGCTCTTGCACGCTTCTCGCCGACTCGCCGCGCGAGCCGCGCGGCGCGGGCTTCCCCGGCTCATACTTTCCCGTGAGAAAGCCGCCTGCCAAGGGATAATAGGGAACAAACCCGACCTGATGAGCGCGGCAATAAGGCAACACTTCGCGCTCGACTGCGCGGCTTAGCATATTGTACTCCGATTGCAGTACGGCGAAACGGCTCCAACCTTTTAGCTCAGCAAGCAAGTTGGCATGCGCGAGTTGCCATGATGCATAGGCCGATGCGCCAATGTAGTTCAGTTTGCCCATACGAATGAGATCGTCCAGGGCGCGCAATGTCTCTTCGATCGGCGTGGCATCGTCCCAGCGATGGCAATAATAAAGATCGATGTGATCGGTCTGCAAACGCCGCAAGCTGAGCTCGACGGACTGCATCATGTGATACCTCGATGCGCCCCAGCTGTTGGCGCTGGTCTTCTTCGGAAAATTGAATTTCGTCGCCATTACGACGCGATGGAAACGTCCTTTCAGTGCATGGCCCAAAGTCTCTTCGGAAGCGCCGTCATTGTAGACGTTGGCCGTATCGATGAAATTTATTCCGGCATCGAGCGCTGCATCAATGATCTTGTTGACCTCCACCTGTGGCACATCCGGCGCGCCGAAACGATTGGCGCCGAGCCCGATGACTGAAACCCGGACGCCTGAATAGCCCAGTTGGCGATAATCCATGGAACGCTCCTTCGAGAATTATGGATTGATGATGTACCAGCGCGCGAGCTTGGGCGAAATGCCTGCGCATCCGCCTGCACGAATTCACACGCTCCTGGGATTAGATGATTACCGCCTGCGGGCGGAAGTTGACGCCAGTCGGATCACGCGCTGCGGTTTTTTACCCGAGCGGTCGCGCCCGCAATTCCAGCATTCGGAAAACTGACCTTCAATGGTTTCATTGCAGCCCGGACAGAGCCATGATTTTTGCACCGACCGGAGCGGCGCCAAAGTTTTTCGTAAAATCGCCTTAGCCTTAGGCGCTTTTTCATCATCGACAACCCAGAGCTCTGGCCAGCACTCAATCGGCGGCAGCTCACCTGCGCCGCTGCTGAGATCGAAATTGCGGGTCGCACAGCGAATGCCAAAAGTCGCGAGAACGTTTTTCAAATGGCCAATCATCAACGGATCCTTGCCGGTAAAAACTCGGGTCATACGTTCGCCCGCTCCGCGCGTCTCAATGCGCTCTCGTTCAATTTTAGTTTCTCGCCAAGCCAGAGGGAGCGCTCCAGATGATCGCCGTAACCATCGCCGGTCGACGGATGCACGAGCACGGACAAGCCCTCGCGATGCAGCATTAACCACGGCACGACTTTGCCGAACTCCTCTGCAGTGAAAACCGCCTGATACATGGGATCGAGATGAGGCCCCACTGGTTCATCATGCCAGCGGCCAATTTGAACCTCAAACTTAGCCAAACCCGCGCGTACCCGTGCTGCCGCATCCCGCGTTTTTGCTGGATCATAGTAAATATGAGCGTGATAACCTTTGATAACAGGCTCTGCCATATAGTACCTCTCCCCGAGAGAGTTTCTATCTTACTATCAAATCTGCTGAGCGGAAGCCAAACGGAAGGGAGCGATTGCTAGATGACGGTTAGCAGCAAGACATCCAGGCTAGCTGGAGTTGAAACGCTAGATAAAAAAACTACGAACTAGCTGTTTCCGGAATAATTTCGTCCGGAAATATGTACTCGTAACCAGCGGCTCCGAAGTTGACCAAAATCAACTGCCGGCCCATGTTTTCCACCATTCTGACGAAAGTCCCTTCGCGTGGTAGCACCACGCCCGTTTTCTGCGACCTGATCGGCTTGCTGGTTTTCAGTGGGTCTCCAGGGCTCATTTTTATCCTCTCCCCGAATCGAGTAGTTACTAGTTATACGCGCTGTTCGAGCTTTGTCTCCTGTCACTTCTTGCTTATTTTTAGACGTCCCATCGCTGAGAAACATAATGCAAGGGCAAGACCAAGCCCGTTTTTGCCCCTAATACGAACGCCAAAGAAGTACGCGAACTGCCACTTCGCATCGGATCGCTCTCGAGAACAACTGATAAACTAAAGAGATTCTCGCGAGTTCCAGAATTGTCGCTGGCACTTTACTGCAGCACAAACAAAAACGCTGTGGGTAAAACTTGCCAAAAATTAAGGCAGCCGCATGTCGAGCGGTAGCCGGGCTTGAACACGATTTGTCGGATGTTTTTACCAGGTTAGTACGCTCTATTCCTCCACCCGAGTCATTTCATGCAGCAGGTAAAAAGCATCAACAGGAATTGACGAAGTGAGTTTAATCGAGATTGGAACGGGCAAGATGGAAGATCGAAATAGAACCATTACAAAATATGGAAAGCGGCCTGGCCGAATTGGGGAACCTTCACTTGGGATTGAGATCAACCCTAGAGGCGACGTTAGCGTGGCTGAATTCAACAAACTGGCTTATAGCATAGATGCGGCGAACAATGCACGAAAAAATTTTTATTTCAGCAATCTCACGAAACACTCACAGACAAATACAGATCCACGTCACCGGACCGCGTCATTTTCCGCTGTAGACTTTATCGAAGAATCCTTCGCTGTCCAGTTTCTTTAGCCAGCTCGTATCGACAATTTCTTCGGCCTTCACCGCTTTCGCTCTGGGATTTTGCTCGGCCACGTATTTGATGACGACTTTAAAGCCTTCCAGCGTAGGATAGGGTTTTCGATCGAGTTCTTCTTGTGCTTCAGCGTAATAATCTTCCGCAGCATCCAAGTTTGCTAGTCGAAGATTACGCGCCAGCACTTCTTTCACTGCCTGCTTGTTCTCCTTTCTGAAAATATAGCCGTACGCCTCGATGGTCGCGCGCGTAAACGCGTCCATAATTTTAGCATTCGCCGCCGCATAGTCTCGTTTTACGGTCAGGCCGGTATTTTGGTAGGGAATTTTGGCTTGTACCATGTTCAGCAAAGGATAATAACTCTTGCCCACCATGATCTTGGTTGCGACCCGCTGCAACATGGCTGCATCGATCGCCTTGCTTTCCAGCGCAACCATACGGTCGGGATCGACGCCGGTCTGGATCAGCACGATTCGATCTCGCTTAAGATCGAGCTGCAGATGCTCTAGAGCGATCAACGCGGAGATATGCGAAGAGCCACCGAATCGTGCGGTACCGATTTTCTTGCCTTTGAGATCCTCTGCCCGGCGGATATTTGGCTGCGTCACCACCGTAAATGGCGAGGTATTGCTCAATCCGAGGAAGAAGCTCAATTTTTCTCCGGACGCAGCTAAGTTGATCAAGGAGGCCGGCGCATTGGCGGTCATCTGCAGCTCCCCGGCGGCAAACATCTGCGCGACCAACGAGCCGCTATTGACGAGAATCAATTGCACGTCAATGCCGTGGTTTTCGTAAAATTTTTTATCCCTGCCAACATAGAGAGGTGCCATATGCGGCGTCGGTGTCGATAAGGCAATGCGGATCTGCGGCATTTTTTGCGCCTTTGCCACAGACACGCCAAACAAGGCAGCGCAACTCACCGCCGTAGCGACAACTAAATTTGCGCGTTTCACAAGCTCACCTCCATAGAAATCTACCGCACCGGAACAGTCTAACTGATCGCTGGCTGGCCAAGCAACGCAGGAGGATTTTTCAGGCGGCCTTTTTGCGAATAGGCCATTGCCTCAGCACGAGGTCACCCAGGAAGAAAAATAATCCGGCGCAGGTCAGCGGCCACCAGGTCTCGCGGCCGTGTCGCGCTTTGCCCGGTGTAGGTTTATACAGCCGTTCGAGCCCGCGGGTTATCTTTGCCGGATCAAGCATTTCGCCGCCGGTTTCTTCGGCAAGCCGGCTGAGCAATGGCAAATTGGGTTTGAGCTCCCGGTATTCCGTTGGGTAGGGAGCAACGTAAGGCAACGTCGTGATCGGCAGCGCCGCTTCGCCCTCCCGAGCGTACAGGGTGACGAAGTGGACCCCCTGGGCCGCCGGGATAAATCTGCCCTC
>DATIEH010000356.1:0-4218 GCA_035455905.1 Binatia bacterium
AGCTGAATGAGTCGAAATAGAAGAAGTCGACCGCGCCACCGATCAGAAGAAAAAAGAGGATGAAGAAAAATGCTAAGGCAGTGCTGCAGCGTTGATTGTACGCCTGGCGCGCGACGAAGTCCGAGGCGTACGCCGATTCCAGCGCCAAGCTCCAGTGCTAGCGTGATAGCGACAAATTGACGCGGGGCAATACTTTTTCGCTTTCCGCCGCTTCGAAGAACTCACTGGGTTTGAAACCGAACAAGCCTGCCAGAAGATTCGAGGGGAATACTTGCTGTTTGGTATTGTACTGCGTCACGAGATCATTATAGTACTGGCGCGCGAAGGCGATCTGATTTTCTGTGGTCGTCAACTCTTCCTGCAGCTCCAAAACGTTTTTGCTCGCCTTGAGATCGGGATAGTTTTCCATCAACGCGAAAACCTGGCCGAGGGATTGGGTCAAGGCGGTCTGGGCCGCCGCCGCTTCCTTTACGCCCTTCGCCGCCATTGCCTGGCTCCGCGCCTCGATCACCTTCTGCAACGTGTCCTGCTCGTACTGCATATAGCCTTTGACGGTCTCGACAAGATTGGGAATCAAATCGTAACGACGCTTGAGTTGGATATCGATTTGCCTCCAGGCATTTTGCAGGCGTAGCCGCAAGGCCGTGAGACCGTTGTAAGTCGAAATGAGCCAGATGCCCATTACGAAAACGATCGCCCAGATGACAAAAATCATAGGCCGCGCAAACCTCCCCGTTCCTCACGAAACAGGATCGATCGGGTGATATCCCGAATCCGCGCCACACCGGTCAGGGTCAGCACTCGCTGCATCTCTTCGGTTAAAATCGCAAATACGCGCTCGACCCCGCGCGCTCCGAAAGCGCCGACGCCCCAGGCAATCGGCCTTCCGACTAGAACCGCGCGCGCGCCCAGGGCGAGCGCTTTGACAATGTCGCCGCCGCTGCGAATTCCACTGTCGAGCAACACCGGGGTTTTTCCGCCGATCGCGTCAAGCACTTCCGGCAAAGCTTCCAACGCCGCTCGATTGTAATCGAGAATCCGGCCGCCGTGATTGGATACGACCAGAGCATCGGCACCGGCGTTCACCGCGGCCCGCGCGTCCTCCGCACCCATGATGCCTTTGATCACTACCGGTAACGAAACTTGCTG
Source organism: Binatia bacterium (assembly GCA_035455905.1). Lineage (GTDB taxonomy): Bacteria > Desulfobacterota > Binatia > UBA9968 > UBA9968 > DP-20. Next base: position 1,150 of record DATIEH010000356.1, read on the forward strand.
TTTCATCCATTCGATGTCTTTAACGGTTGACTTGTGGCCTCTGCGCGGCTTGCCGTCCTTAGTCGAGAGCGGCACTTCGTCGCCGATCTTGACCGGGCGAACCGTATCCACGGTAATTCCGACGGCCGCAAAACCGAGATCTTCGGCCAGTTTGGCGTAAGCGGAGACTTCGTCCTTACCGCGGTTCATGTAAGCCATGAAGACCAACGGTGATTTATCCGCGTTGCGCCATTCTTTGGGGCCGAACTTTGCCGCCTGACTGACGAACATCATGGCGCCGGCGCGATCGCACCCCTCGGCAACTTCGCGCTCGGCATCTTTCCCGATCAAGCTGAAGCTTCCAACAGGCGCTGTAATCGCCGGAATCGGCAACGTCTTGCCGAATAGCTCGACGACAGTATCGGGCTCGGAAACGTCGTGAAAAATCTTTTGTCGAAATAGGTATTGGCTAAATGCCTGCGGATTGCGACGAAATGTTGCCTTGGATTCGGCCGCGCCGTTGAAATGTTGCCAAGCCTCGGCCGGCGCCTTCTGCCGCATGATCTTGCGCAAATCACGCAGCCCCATCAGTTCCAGTGGCTTTTCAGTCATAAAGATTTCTCGTCAGTTTTTTCGGTAAATTCGTGCCGCGCTGCGGCGCGTCGTGTCTGATTGAGATTCGCAAAAAGTATCACCCGAGATGTAGCCGAAGGATCTCACCTTTTACCGATCCATCTGTCGAGATTCTTCACTTCGTTCAGAATGACAACCGGGAGAATTGCCCGTTGCGCTCAATTCTGGGAAGAAATTTCCCAGCAGTTCGTGCCGGGATCGCGAAAGCAAAATGACGTGCCGGATTCGTTTTCGCTTAGCGGCAATAACTCGCTTACGCCGAGCTGCTCACAGGATCGGCTGAACTCGCGATAAATTTCTTTCACCCGGTCTGGAGAAGCGACACTCAGAGTATTGCGGAAATTAGGTGAGAACACTTTCGGATTTTCTCGCAGGGCGCAAACAATGTAGGTTTTCGTGCTCGGATGCTTAACGTAAATCACATGGCTGCTGAAGCGGTGTACTTCCAAGTTCAAAACATCGGTGTAGAAATTCCTGTTCGCATCCAGATCGGTCGCCACCAAAGTTCCATGGGTAAAAGCTTGCGGCACGTAACCGCGTCCGGGAAAGCGCTCCTCGGGATAAATCTCTTCCCAATGAGGCTTTTTGACGCCGCCGAACTTTTGCGCCGCGGCTTCTTTCCGGGCAAAGTCTTCATAACATTCGATTTCCCAGCCATTGGTACCGGGCTCTACGAAATAACAGGAATAGGAACCGTGGCTCCAGGTCGGTTTGCCGATCGCGCCAAGCTTGTATCGCTGTTTATGCACCGTCAGGTATTCATAGGCATGGTCGACTTCTTCCGTGCTCCTCACCCGAACACCCCAGTGGTTATGCATCGGTTTGGCTGGCGCATCCGGTCCCGCCTCGTGCAAGACGAGAACCCACGGCGAATTGGGGTGCTTGAGCATCGCTTCGCGGGGTTTTTTTTCTGACATGGGTTGGAACGCGAGCAGCTCGGTCATCACGGTCATAGAATCGTGCAAGTTGCGGCATTCCATGTGCGTGGCGCTGAGAGCGACAGGGTGAACCATCTTTAACTCCAATCAGGAAATTTACAGCGCTCCGGCAGACCTGTCAAACCAAGCCTTACACGCTGGCAATTGACTCGTTTCGACGAGTGAAGCGATTGAATCCGCGAATCAGTGCCGTCAATTGCGATCCCACCAGCAGTGCAGCACAGTCAAAATTCGGCTTGACACCATAGGACCTTTTACTTAGATTCGCGCAGCTTGCCGGGTCCAAGCGTCATCGTCATGACTGCCAAGATCAAAGCCCCCGCGATGCGACTATGCTCGCCACAAGGAGACCTATGACAAAATTTTCTAGAGTGCCCTTGCTCTTATGTATTTGGATTATTGGCAGTGGGGCGCCGCAGGCCGCCCATGCGCAAAGCAATTTTTTCGAGGGAAAAACCATTCGTCTCATTGTCGGCTTCACTGCCGGAGGCGGCTACGACGCATACACGCGCACCATCGGCCGTCATATGGGAAAACATATATCCGGCAATCCGGCGATCATCGTCGAAAACATGCCCGGCGCGGGCAGCATGATCTCGGCGAATTATATTTACAAAGCAGCGAAACCCGATGGCCTGACCATCGGTCATTTCATCGGCGGTCTTTTCTTGCAGCAACTCTTGGGCAAACCGGGCATAGAATTCGACGCTGCGAAATTCAACTATGTCGGCGTTCCGGCTCAAGACAATTTCGTTCTGGGTATCGCGAAGTCCACCGGCATTGTCGACGTCGACTCATGGCTTGCCTCGAAACAGGTTATCAAATTCGGCGGCGTGGCCTCTGGGTCGGGCTCCGATGACATTCCAAATATTCTCAAAGCGACGATTGGCTTGCCGATTCAACTCGTGTCCGGCTACAAGGGCACGGCCGACGTGCGCTTGGCGTTCAATAGCGGCGAAGTCTCCGGTCTAAGCAATTCCTGGGAATCGACGAAATCGACTTGGCGTAAGGAATTGGAAACGGGCGAACTGAAACTGGTTCTGCAGGCCACGCTCAAGCCGCATCCTGAATTCCCCAAGCTGCCGATGGCGCTCAACTACGCCAAAACTGAAGAAGCCAAGCGTCTGATCTCGACGGTCGCACGGGTGCACGGACCGACGGTGCGGCCCTATGTTTTACCGCCGGGCACACCGAAAGACCGCGTTCAGCTAATCCGCAAAGCTTTCATGGACACGATGAATGATCCGGAGTTTCTCGCTGAGGCAAAAAAAGCCAACCTCGACATCAACGCCGATGACGGCGCCGCGCTTGAACAAAACGTGAAAGAAATTTTAAAATTGGATCCGGCGTTGGTGGCCAAGCTCAAGGAAATCCTCAAATGACCGACCGAATTCCTACTCTGTGCCTCTTATGAAAATTCCGATCAGCGGCAAAATCCCCCGGTCCTACGGCCCGCCCCCTTTGCAAAAGGGGGCTATTGGGGGATTTCTCGGCGTTGGTCCCGACGACTGCGGCTCAT
>DATIEH010000357.1:0-4241 GCA_035455905.1 Binatia bacterium
CCGCTGAGCCGCCACAGCAAAAAAGCTTCCACTCACCTCTAAGGCCCGGCGCCGGCTCAAGCGGCGGGTTATACTGGCCTCTCGACAGGCTGATCAAAAGACCGTGCACAACAAGGACAAAATTTATAAATTGAGGGGAGACTGGGCAGTCCGCGCCAGTTAGGCCAGAAAAGAGCGAGCGGTACTCAGTTGCACTCGCAATGTGGGCACTTCACTCCTGCAAACATAATGTAAAAGAATAGCCCCATGATCATCGCCAGCCCTGGAAGCATTAACAAGACGAATTTGGGATCGTTATCGCTCAGGAGATGAAATGCAATCGTAATGATGGGCGCAGCAGCAAAAACGCCGAATCCCACAAACCACCAAGCGATCCATTTCCGAAGCTTACGGTTCACGATTTCGCGGGACGTCATAAGTTGTGTTGGTTTAACTCAGTATAACTATTAAGTGAATTGGTCGGTCTTTTTCGACCGACGAGTTCATAAATTTGAGCAATCCTATAATTGTTTTCAGCACTTAACAACGAAAAAGTTTTTCCGCCAAACACTGCGCATATGTCAGCCTTTGTCGGCTACGGTCGGGCGGAATCGAACCCTAACCGATCGGCCGGACTGTGAACGCCCTTGCCGCCGCGTTCAAAACGTGAGTGTAAATCATCGTCGTGCTCACGTCGTTGCGGCTCAATAATTCCTGGACCGTTCTGATATCGTAAACCAAGCAAAACGGGTTGTTTCCCCCTCCGTAGGGCGCGGTGGAGAGTAAATGGAGAGTAACCCTAAGAGACTACTTGAAGGTAGTACGGTCAGGGTTTGTTTTAGAATCGTCTGACGTGGGATATTTTCGTTTTACCCGCGATAAAAGCATTCGGGGATGACATTAGGAGTTGAAGTGGATCGGAGTCTTAACATTCAGGACCCGATCCCCTTGGCCGAGCAGCCTTCGCGGAAGATCCTATTACGAGCCCTTGAGAATCTTCGCTAGCTCTTCTTTGAATTGGAGTCCTTCGGCGTCTTCGTTCTTGAGATAATAATTGATCGATAGCTTCGGCTCCTGGACCGCAACTTTGTTGTCCTTGAGATACTTCTGCATCAAGCTGCCCTCGACCAAGTGCGAGCTTCGTGATTCATATTTTTGCAGCACGCCTTGCGCTTCTTTAGTCGTCATAAACGCGACAAAGAGCTTGGCCAGGTTGGGATGGACACTGTTTTTGGGCACGCTCAGTTGAAAATAGTCGGTATTGACCGGCGTGACGCCGGTCACCGCCACCAATGGCGCGCCTTTGGGCTGCCAAGTCCACATGGCGCTCAACGCATCGCCAAAGTTCGCCATGATGGGAAATTCTCCGCTCACCACCCGCTCCTCCTCGCTATAACGTAAACGTCCGCCGCTGATCGCGACCAGCTTGCGCGCGTAGTCTTTCACGCGATCCTGCCCCCAGACAAGGGATAGCTCGGCAAGCCATGCGACGTACGGTGGAATTGCAATCTTGCCCGCCCAAGTCGGACTTAATTTTGGATCAACGAGATCGGCGTAGTTTTTCGGTGCCTTGTCTTTAGGAATCAAGTTGGCGTTGTAAACGATGCCGTTGGGCGACGTATACGTCAGCACCGACTCGTTGGGAAAGATTTCCATCTCCTTCGTAACCCAAGGAAAAATCGTCGAATAGCTTACCTTTTCCAGGGCGTTTTCCTTGTGCAGCAACGCATGATGAGACTGTGATCCCAAAAAAATGTCGGACGAAACTTTTCGACCGGATTTGATTTCGGTGATATGCCGCGCCGCGCGCGCGTTCATGTCCGGTCCCGCCGCGAAGCTGATCTTCATATTTAGGCCGAAGCGCTTGTTGAAGGCCGCTTCGAGGTCCGAGAGTCCTTTGCGGCCGCCGAAGGTTTGCGCACCGGCAACGAAAACAAGCTCGTCTTCTTTTTTGGCGCCGGCGATGAGCGATTCCATAGTATCGGCAGCATGGAGCTGCGATGCGACGATAAAAGTGAGCGCGAGCAGAGGTAAAACCGATGCCAACGGCGTTTTTGCAAATCTCACGATGCCTCCGATCAGCCTACCTGAAACTCACCGGGGACCGGGGCCAGAATCTGGTTTTTCCCCGGATCGCGGATGATGCCAACGGGGTCTTCTCCGCGCTCCACCGCCTCGATGCAGTGTCTGTACATGCGACGGAGCATGATCACGCCTTCGTCCGACTTTCCTAAATGCTCGCCGCTGCGGTCGAAGATCGATCCCTGACTCTCCTGCGCGCAGCGGTCTTGATCGCCGCGCGCGATCCAGCCGGTCTCATCGTCCCATCGGTATTTGCCCGGCGTGCTGTCGCCCAGTCCCTGCGCCGACTGGTCCTTGGGAACTTTTGCGGAGACTCTTCCGTCGACGAACGGCGCGAAATAAAGCGTGAAGTGCATCGTGTTGGTGTCGTCCACCGGAACGCGCCAGCGCAAGGCTTCATAGCCTTCATGGGTTGCGGCGAATGCCGCCGGGTGATCTTCGTTCAAGTGGTAGCCGACTTTGTTCATGTTAGGGAACAAATAATGGCTGACGGTCATAAAAGTACCTTGCGGCACGGTCCGCGTGAAGGTATCGCGAATGCCAAACTCGGTAGTTTCGGAGGTGAGTTTCTCGTCGGTCCACAAACGGGTTTTCGGAGTCCGATGCAGCCACTTGAAATGATGTTGATCGACGCTGTTTTCCACGGTTTGCAGGAAATTACAGTGGATCAGGCGCGCGGCGAGCGAACGCACTCCGTCTTCTCGGACCAGCACATCCCAACGCGGCAAGAGCGGCGCGGGATCGGGGCCGATATAGGCGAAAACGATTCCGGCCAGTTCCTGCGCTTTGTAGGCTTTCTGCTGGACACGATTCTTAAACGTGCTCTCCGCTGGTTCGCCGGGCATTTGCAAAATCTTTCCGTCGATATCGTAGAGCCAGCCGTGATAGCAGCAGCGTAGGCCGCCGTCCTCGATATGGCCGAATTCGAGCGAAGTGCCGCGATGCGCGCAACGCAGCGCGAGCAGTCCGACTCTGCCCTGGTCGTCTCGAAAGACTACGAGATCTTCACCCAATAAGCGGCGCCGGATCGGGCGGTTTTTGAGCTCGGCGCTCAAGCCGATTGGATGCCAATAGCGGCGCATCATCGCGCCGCAGAGCGTGCCTAGACCGACGTGCGTGATCAATTCGTTTTCTTCAATACTAAGAGCCATGCTTGAAACTCCCGAGACAAAGACAAGAATCAAATGATCTGGCGGAGATATATTCGAGAAGTAAGCGAAGTGTCAACGGTAGTTGGAGAAAGATTCTCACTTAGTTCGAAATGACATGCTTGCTGCGGCCGAGTGTTTTTAATGATTCGGCTAGTTAGGGTGACAGTGACTAGCTGATTCCTTTGCGCTCCAAAAACGCTTTGAAACCCTCGCGCGGTGAGTTGGCCTTCAACTTGTTCTTGCGCGCGTTCTGTTCGGCGTCGAAGCGTTCGCGCCAGCCGAGACCAATGTCGTCATTGAGCAGTTGTTTGATGCCCTGGACCATGCGGGGATCATTTTCGCTGATCTGTTTGGCCATTTCGAGAGCCGCTCCGCGCAACTGCGCGCACGGCACTACCCCATTGAGTAAGCCGATGCGCTCGGCTTCCTCTGAGCGCACCGGGCGGCCGGTGTAAAGGAGTTCCTTCGCCTTCGGCACACCGACCACGAGGGGCAAGGACCAGGTCGAGTTGGCACGACCATACTTGGCTGCGAGGAATTGAATCTCGGCGTGCTCGCAGCCGATGCGAATGTCGAGCATGGTGGTGAGCTGCGCGCCGGCGCCGTAGGCCAAGCCGTTGATCGCGCCGATGATCGGCTTACTGAAAGTCGCCAGATGCCAATTGGCTTCACGGCGAGTTTCAGTACGCGCGGCCATCTCTTCCGGCGTTGATTTGACCATTTGCATAATGTCGCCGCCCGCCGAGAAGGCGCGCGGGCCAGCGCCGGTGAGAATTACCACGCGAACCTCATCGTCTTTTTCTAATTTGGTTAATTCTTCGTCGATCTCGCAGGCCAGCTCGTAGCTCAAGGCATTGAGCTTCTCCGGGCGATTCATCGTAATGATGGCGACTTTGTCGACCCGTTCGGTGAGAATATTTTGATAGCTCATGAGGTTCTCCTTGAATCCACGCGCATTACAACAGAAAGGGAAAAGAGGAGCAAATGAAGAAAGAAGGCATTCAGCACAGAGTAATTCATGTACCAATC
>DATIEH010000358.1:0-8680 GCA_035455905.1 Binatia bacterium
CAGAATGCCTTCTTTCAGATGATTATTCCTGAGCACGGCCGCACCGATCAAAGGAATCTTTCGTAAAACGGATTCGGGGGCTTCAGGCCGCGCATAGCCGATCGCGGCGAGCAACGCGAATCCGATCACGAGAAAAGTGAAAAGCGTCACGAAAGGCTTGATCGACGCGCGATGATCGAGATAAGGCGAGATCGCCGTGATATTCGTTGCGTTCTGTTCAGGGTCATCGAATTCCAATTTGTGAAAAAACGGATCATCCTCTTTTGATTCGGCTGTTGGGGGAAATTCGGCCACGGGACGGTTGGGCTCAGCCAGGACAAACGGTTTCTCTTGTGGTTGCGCCGTGTCGCCGATGCCCCACCGGTGATGATCTTCGCTTTCACTCGCGGCACCGGTCCTTTGCGTCTCTCGTAAAACGGGTTCCTGCTCCACGTCCCTAGGAACTGCGCTGGTTTCGGGTTTTGAACCAAAGGGTAGGCTCAGCTCATGGGCGGGCGAGTGCGGCACAATAGCCGTTTCAGTGGCTTGAGACGGTTCAAATCTCGGCTCGCGATTCTCGTCGGGTTCGAACTCAAAAGTGTGCTTGCAACGTGAGCAGCGAAACGCGGGAGCGGCGCCGCTCAAGACGTCATCGGAAACCTTGTAAGTGGTTCGGCATTTTGGGCATTGAACTAACATCCGTACCCCTTTTTGTCGATGCACGGCAATTCAGAAAAAGCCAAGAAAAACAAAGTGATTCTAGATCAATCCGCGAAAACGTCAAGGTTTTATGTTATTAACTCTGCGCGGTGAATAAAAATTTTCCAAGTTCGTCTAAAAGGTACGATCGCTGTGGAGTTGAATGACTGGGATCTTGTTCGAAAATGCCAGGCGGGAGATATGGCTTCGTTTCAGGAGCTCGTTTCCCGTTACCATCAAAAGGTTTACATGGTCATCCTGGGACTCCTGCACAATCGCGACGATGCATTGGAGGTTGCGCAAGAAACCTTCCTTCGAGCTTATCGCAAGATAGGGAGCTTTGCAGGGGGTTCATCGTTCTATACTTGGATATATCGAATTGCAGTCAATTTGGCGATCGATGCGCAGCGGCGGCAAAAAAGGAATCCACTCGATTTTCGTGAAACGATGGACGGAGTATTAGAAGCTCAGGAGGAAACCGCAAGGGATCCCTTCGCCGATGTGCATGATCGAGAGCTGCGGGAGAATCTGATTCGAGCGATCAACGAGCTGACGCCCGAACACAAGGCGGTGATCGTGCTCAGGACCATCGAGGGTCTTTCATACAAGGATATCGGAGAAATCCTGGGTTGTTCGGAAGGCACGGTGATGAGCCGCTTGCATTACGCGAGAAAAAAGCTTCAGGACAAGTTGAGCGCGTTTTTATGAGGGATTGCGAAAACATACGAGAGTCGATCGGGCGTTGGCTCGACGGCGAACTCGATGCTGCGGAGAGTGAATCGATCACCGCGCATCTGGCAAGCTGCGATGAGTGCAGAAAAGCGCGACAGCAACTCGAATCCATTCAGCACATCCTGAAAACCACTCTGCTGGCCGAGGCGCAGCAAATCGAATTTTTGCCGTTCTGGCGCGGACTGCAGCTTCGCATTGGGCACAAAACATCGTGGTACCAACAGGCGCTGGAACGGGCGCGCGAGACATTTACCTTGTCCCGAGCGGCATGGCTGGTGCCCGCGAGCATCGCCGTACTGTTGGCTATCCTATCGCTGGAGTCCTACATTCCTGGCTGGCGGGAGGGACGGAACAGCTTTGCGAGCGTTGAGTCGATCGATGCTTACGGCCGGAATGTCGCTTTGCTGCGGCAAAACGAGAGCAAAACGACTGTAATTTGGTTGTATGAGGATCAAGAGGGCGAAAATGAGACTGCTGACGAACCCGCCAAATCAGCTCCGGCTTTTTAGTCTCGTTCTGATTTTAGCAGCGGCATGGGTCGGCGCGGCGGAAAAGAATCCTCACTCCGTCCAGGTGACGATTAGAACCATACTTGCCGAAAACAAAAGCGATGATTACGATCCAAGGTTGAAGGGAATGGAGCAGCAACTCAAACCGCTCAAGTACCGCTCTTACCGTTTGCTGAAAGCTGAGGACCAGAATGTGCCCTCGAAAGGGACGGGGTCATTTGAAATTCCTGGCGGCCGGTCTTTGACGGTCGCTCCGCAGGATTTTCAAGATAATCGCATTGCGCTCAAAGTACGATTAACCGAGCGTGACAAGCCGGTGATCGATACCACGGTGAAAATTCCGAATAAAGGGAACTTTATTTTGGGCGGACCGCCGCACGAGGGCGGCGTACTGGTGCTTTCGATTTCTGCTACGGCGCAGTGAGCTCGTCTACTCGATGACGTTCTTTTCGATCGGCTCGACCGTTACACCTTTTCCCTTGAGCCAGCCAATCGCTTTAGCCACTTCGGCCGCTTTGCCGTCGATTTCGAGAGCCACGAGCCCCATCTCTGAAGTGACGGTGGAACCGCGGATATTAAAAACGATATCGAATTGCTTCGATAGCATGCTCAATACCGGTTCTTTGATGAGATCCTGAGGAAACGTCAAATAGATCCGTTCCCGGACCATTTCTTGTTTGGTTCGGCTGGCCATCGACTCTAGATCGAAAATTGTAGGTTGCCGACCGACATCCGATCGCGCCAGCCGACCCATAGATTCGTGGTTAGGTATTTGTCGCCGAAGTCCGGAAAAATGGTCACGATGATTCCCTTGCGGAGAGTGCGCGCTAACCTGATGGCGGCAAACATCGCGGCCCCGGAAGACTGTCCGACAAGAATCCCTTCTTCCTGGCTCAGACGATACACAATGGCATAAGCGTCCTCCGTCGACACGGGAATTTTGCCGTCCAATTTTTCTTCGTGATAAATTCCCGGCACGATGGAGCTCGCCATGTGTTTCAAGCCCTCGAGCCCGTGGAGAGCGTCATCCGGTTCGACGGCAATCACCTGAATGTTCGGATTGACTTCTTTCAAGTAACGGCCGGTGCCCATCACGGTTCCGCCAGTGCCGATTCCGGCAACGAAATGGGTGATCGTACCGCGCGTCTGCCGATAAATTTCCGGGCCGGTGTTTTCATAATGGGCCTGCGGGTTCATCGGATTGAAATACTGATCCGGCTTGAAATATTTCTCTGGATCGGCGTCGAGAATTTGGCGGCACAAGCGGATCGCACCATCGGAGCCTTCCAAGGGATCGCTGTAAGTCACCTGGGCGCCGTACGCGGCGATAATGTGTTTACGTTCGGTGCTGACGTTGCCGGGAATCACCAGCTCGACCGGATAACGCAAAACACTCCCGATCAACGCCAGTGCAATGCCGGTGTTGCCAGAGGTAGAGTCGAGGATGATTTTACCAGGGCGAAGTTTTTTCGTGCGCAGGCCTTCCTGGACCATGCGCAACGCTGGCCGATCCTTAACGGAGCCGCCGGGATTGAAGCCCTCGAGTTTGGCGTAAATTTTTACGCCGGATGGAATTCCCTCGGTAATTCGACTGATGTCGAGCAACGGGGTATTGCCGATGAGATCGAGAACGGACTCGACCTTTCGCAGCTCTCTAAGCTCTGAAACAAGACGCAAATGCGGCGAGGGAAGCGCCATAACGGGCCGTGTTCTCAGTCGCCGCCCGCAATGGCCGGGACGATCGAGACATTGTCGCCTTCTTTAAGGGCGGTCTCGAGATTCTGCAAAAAACGAATATCGTCGCCATTGACATAGACATTGACAAAGCGGCGTACTTTCCCGGTGTCATCGCAAATCCGCTCCTTAATACCGGGATAATGTTTTTCCAGATCATCGACGATCGCTTGCATGTTGCTGCCCTGCGCGTCGACCTCATCGGCGCCGTTGGTAAATTTTCTGAGCGGGGTCGGAACACGCACTCGAACCGACATAAACATCCTCCTTAAAAAATCGTCTTCAGCTGCGCTGCCCGTCACGGGCGAATTAACAATAGTCCGTCACTCCAGTGCTTGCAAGGCGCTGCGCAAATGTCATTGATCGAGCGTGGAACTGTTCAACCGGCAACAGTTGTGGCTCTTTTTTCCGGCGTGAGCCGATGAAAAAGCTCATCGAAATTTTCCAAGGTTGCATTGATGGCGTAGGGTTTCTCCACGGCCGAGGCGACGGTTTCCAGGGTCTTGTATCCATTGCCGGTGATGCTGATCACGATGGATTCATCGCGCGGAATGCGCCCGGTTTCGATCAGCTTTTTTGCGACGGCGACTTCGGTGCCACCCGCGGGTTCGGTGAAAATACCTTCGCTGCGGGCCAGCAGCTTGATGCCTTCGAGGATCTCTTCATCCGTGACGCTTTCACCCCAGCCGCCGGATTCACGGACGGCTTGAATGACGTAATAGCCGTCGGCGGGATTACCGATCGCGATGGAGCTGGCGATGGTGTCGGGCTTCACTGGAGAAACGAGATCAGTGCCCTTGTGGAGCGCGTTGATAATCGGGGCACAGCCGCTCGCCTGCGCAGAATAGATTTTGCACCCGGTATCTTCGACCAGGCCAACCTTGATGAGCTCTTTAAATCCTTTGGCTAGTTTGGGCAGGATCGTGCCGCCGGCTGACGCGACGATAATGTGCTGGGGCAACTTCCAACCGAGTTGCTCGGCAATTTCGAAGGCATGAGTCTTTGCCCCTTCCGAATAATACGGGCGCAAATTGACGTTAACAAAAGCCCAGCCGTATTTATCGCCGATTTCGCTGCAGAGCCGATTGACGTCGTCGTAGTTGCCATTGATCGCTACGGTTTTCGGTCCATAAATACCCGAACCGATGATTTTCCCTTGCTCGAGTCCATCGGGAATGAACACGTAACAATCGAGACCGGCTCGAGCGGCGTGGGCAGCGACCGAATTCGCCAAGTTACCGGTGGATGCGCACGATACCGTGTCGAACCCGAATTCGATGGCTTTGGAAATAGCAACGGATACGACTCGATCCTTGTACGAAAAGGTCGGGTGATTGACGGAGTCATCCTTGAGATAGAGTTGCTTGACGCCGAGCGCTGCGCCGAGGCGCTGCGCGCGAACCAACGGCGTGAACCCGGAGTACAAACCGACACTCGGCTCGCCCTCGATGGGCAGCAATTCTCGATAACGCCACAGGTTATGCTCGCGCGTAGCGATCTTTTCGCGACTGACGGATCTTTTGATCTGCTCGTAATCGTATTGGATTTCGAGCGGGCCGAAACAAGTCTCGCAGACGTGCAGCGGTTCCTGTGGGTAGCTCTGGCCGCATTCGCGGCATTGAAGTCCAGTGGCAAAACTCATGATTTCCTCGTTAAGCGCGATCGGACCGTGACCCATCCGATGATGTGAGCGCGAATCCTGGACCGCAGCCCGTACACTGCGCTCTTCTGTTGATTTCAATGGTGTGGAATTTCATTACCCTCGCATCGTACGTGAGCAGCCGGTCGGTCAGCAATCCATCTTCCATACCGGCCAGGTACTTGATCGCTTCGGTTGCCTGAATCGTGCCGATGGTTCCCGCGACCGCGCCGAGAATGCCGGATTGTTGACAGTTCAAAATCTCCTCGGGTGGCGGTGGCGCACCGAAGAGACATCGGTAGCATGCCGTCTTACCGGGCAACACGGTCATGGTCTGCCCCTGCAGTCGAACAATGCCGGCGTGTGAGAAGGCAATGCCCAGACGAATCGCGATATCGTTCACGAGAAATTTCGTTTCGAAATTATCGCTGCCATCGACGATAAAATCGTAACTCTCAGCGATCTCCGCGGCGTTGGAGCTTTCGAAGCGCACCGAATAGGTTTTTACTTCGACGTCCGGATTGAGTTCATGCAATTTCTGAGTGGCCGATTCGGTTTTTGAGCGGCCGATATCCTTGGTTGCGTGCAGAATTTGGCGTTGCAGGTTCGATAATTCGACGCGGTCCTGATCGACAATTCCAAGTGTTCCGATTCCAGCGGCAGCCAAATAGAAGGCCGCGGGCGAGCCCAGGCCGCCGGCGCCAATGACCAGCACCCGCGAATGCAAAAGACGGATCTGCGATTTGCCGCCCAGATCAGGAACCAAGATCTGGCGGCTATAGCGCTCGATCTGGTCCGCCGAAAGTCTGCTATCCTTAGCCATATGCAAAAAAACCTCTTCTTACATAAGATAAGAAGAGGTTTAGAGAGAACCTCACCTTATCTTTGCTCCCGAAACGGGAGCGGGACTTAGCACCAGCGATCCATATATTGGATCCGGTTGCTGTGGCTTCGAAGGGCCTATCCCTCCACCACTCTGGATAAGGTGTCCAGTACCGCTCAAACTATCCCAGCGACTTACGCGTGTCAACCGATAACGAACGGCCTCTGCAGATATCAAATCTCATGTGTGTAATGCCGGATTGCTATCAAAGCCATGCGGCCTCTTGAACTTCGCACATCGCGGTGCAATGTTGCGCCAGGATTGCGCCCTAGACCATATTCGACTCAGGAAACCTCATGGGAGTTACGCAGGAAATTGCCATCTACGTGGCAGGGACGCGCTACCGCGATATTCCAAGCGATGTCATTCAACTGGCGCGCGGCTTCATTCTCGACGGGCTTGGCGTCGCGTTAGCAGGGTCGACTGACGAGTGCGCCCGGATCGTCCAACGGCAGATCCGGCAGATGGGCGGTAGCGCGGAATGTTCTGTACTCGGCACTTCTGTTTTGGCGCCGGCAGCGAAAGCGGCATTGGCCAATGGCGTCGCCGGACACGCGATGGATTACGATGACACCCAACTATCCACTTCCAAAGAAGGAGTTTATGGGCTGTTGACCCATCCGACCACGCCGGTGCTGGCGGCGGTTTTGACACTCGGTCAAAAAGAAAGAATCACCGGCGCGGAATTTCTTTTAGCGTACGTTTTGGGAGTGGAAGTCGAATGCCGCATCGCTGATGCGATCAATCCGCGGCATTACCAATCGGGTTTTCATTCGACGGCGACAATGGGCGGCCTCGGTGCGGCGGTGGCGGCGGGTAAAATTCTCCGTCTCAAGGAACCACAACTGCTTGCGACATTGGGCATCGCAGCAAGCATGGCGTCGGGTCTCCGCGAAAACTTTGGCACGATGACCAAGCCGCTGCATGCAGGGCGGGCCGCTGAGAACGGCGTCACCGCAGCCCTATTGGCGCGTGACGGCTTTACGGCTGCCCCGAACATCCTCGAAGCCGCCCGCGGCTTTTTCAATGCAATGGCCGGCGGTTATGAAGACAGCAAGATTAGAGGCTGTCTGGGGTCACCCTACTTTATGAAACAGCCGGGTATTTCTATCAAACCGTATCCTTCGGGCTCGCTTTCCCATCCGGCGCAGGATTTAATTCTGGATTTGGTCAAAGAGCATGATGTCAAGGCGGAAAACATCGAGCGCATCGAGGTCGGCACCAACTCGAATGTGCCGAACGCTCTGATCTATCCGATGCCAAAGACGGCACTCGAGGGAAAATTCAGTATCCCGTTTTGTATGGCCATCGCCGTCCTCGAGCGCAAAGCAGGCATAGCGCAGTTTCAGGACCGTAAGGTCCGTGGCAAAAAAGTCGTCGAGTTGATGAAGCGGGTCACGCTTTACGTCGATGAAGAGCTGGAAAGACTCGGCTACGATCAAGTGCGCTCTAGGGTTCGTGTCAGGCTTAAAGATGGACGGGTGTTGGAAGGACGCTACGATGTTGCGCGCGGCCATCCAGCCAAGCCGATGAGCTGGGCGGAACTCACGGAGAAATTCCGCGACTGCGCCGGTTTGGTTCTGTCGCGGAAGAATATCGACGAGACGATTCGGTTGGTTGAACAGTTTCAAGATCTCAAGAGCCTGCGACCTCTCATACGCGCGCTGACGAATGGCCACGGGAAGTAAGCACGAAATGAGTGTGATCTTATACTCGTCCACAGCTGGCTGAAGGGAGTATTTAATTGTAGGTTCGTACCTCGAGCTTTGGGTGAGTCCGTCATTCCCGCACGCTTTTAGCGGCAATCCAGCCGGGAATTTGGACTGGAGGCGGTTAAATCATTCGGTGGTGACGGTTTTAACGTAGCTTTTAAAGGGATCTAGATCGCTCGGCAGATCTTTCCCGAACTAAAACTAGCGGACTTTGAATGGAAACTTACTCGGGAACCATAGGACGATTCGCCGGCGGGCTTAGACTCGCCGATGTGCCGCCGGCGGTAGTCGAAAAAGCCAAGCTGGTGTTTCTCGATACGCTCGGAATCGCGCTGGCATCCTCGACCATGGATTTCGGCCTGATGGCCGTCAATGTGGCGCGAAAACTCAGCGGGCCAAAGGCAAGCCTGTTGATTGGGACGTCCGATCGCGTGGCCGCCGCCAACGCAGTGATGGCCAATGGCACATTGGCGCATGGCCTCGATTACGATGACACCCTCGAAGAGGCGATCGTTCATACCGGGTGCTGCGCGGATATGACGGCGCTCGCTGTCGGCGAAGAAATGGGCGCTAGCGGTGCGGCAGTGCTCGAAGCAGCGATTGTGGGGACGGAAGTTCTCTGCAAAGTGGGTCTCGTGGCGCCGGGAAAATTTCATGCGCGCGGATTTCACCCGACCGCAATCTGTTCGACCTTCGGCGCCGCTGCAGCCGCGGGCAAGCTCTATGGACTAAGCTTGAATCAGTGGGTGGATGCTTTTGGCATCTGCGGCAGTCAGAGCTCGGGGATTATTGA